>DAORCZ010000863.1:0-3951 GCA_035345735.1 Pseudomonadota bacterium
GTTTTTCAGTAGGGCCGGCGCCTGCTGCTGCGCGGGGCTTGGTCGCACCGGCTTTTCGTGCAACAGCGTCCAGGTCTGCGGACGGCAGGACACCACCTGCAGCACCGCTCCCCCCGTCGTCTGCAGCGCGGCAATCACCTCGGCCTGGCCCTGGAGACCCGGCTGACCCAGCTGCTCGCCCGTGACGTCCATGTGGTCGTAAGCCAGCACCAGCGGACCGGCGAGCGCGTGACTCGCAAGCCGACTGAGTGCGCACAGCACATAGCGCGCCGCCGCCTCGTTGTTGATGCTCTGCTTGGCACCGATTTTTTCGCGATCCTTGGGGCTTAGGTCCTCACCGGCCAGCCAGGCCGTGACCAGGGCTCGACGGTCGGCATGCGGATACTGCAGGATCACCGCCCGCGCCGCCGAATCGAGGGAGTTCTCCGTCGGCAGGCTCAAAAGATAGGCGCGCAGGCCGGGCTCGACCTGGCCCCACACGGGCGTCGCGGCGGCGACAAACTCGGTCAGCGGGCGTGGCCGGCCCCCTTCCTGGCACAGCGGCCCCACCAGCTTCATCAGCGCCGCCGGCGCCTGATACATGCCGATGCGTCCCGCGTCGAGAAGGTCGCTGGCCTGACGGAACAGAAGCTCCCACAGCAGGCGGTCAATCGGGCGATCGAGGGCCGCCTTCTCAGTCGCTTTGTCGCCCGACGCGTCGCGCTTGCACAGCGTCGTCAGAAGCTGCCGCAGCGTGTAGCGAAACGGCTGGCCCAGGTCGGGCAGGGCGCCCACCGGCACGTACAGCCCGTCGCTGAGCTGGCGCTTGCGCAGCCACCACAGCAGGTGGCTCTTGCCGCTGCCGACGTCGCCGAGCACGACGCTGAGGTGAGTGCGGCCGAGGCGAGCCCGAGCGTAGCCACGCGACAGCGCCGTCCGACTGCTTTGGTACAGGCTGCCGACATCGACCAGGTCGTCATGCGCTTCCTGCACGGCCTGCTGCGCAAACGGGTTTACCGAGGCTGTCTGGCTATCGCTGGGCGGAGACATGCTGAGGTTAGTAAGTTTATCAAAACACCAAAAAAATTTAGCTAGATACTGCGGCGCGCGGGGCTTTACGCTGCCCGCCGCGTGCGCATCGCTGTCCTTTCCACGTCCTATCCCCGCTTTCCGGGTGAACCGGCCGGTCCCTTCGTCGCCGCCCTGGGGCAGGCCTTGGTGACCCGCGGACATCAGGTAGAAGTCCTTGCTGCCGGAACACCTGGCCTGTCTGAACCGTCGAGACAGAATCTACGTGGACCTACCGTCCGTCGTGTGCCTTCTACGCTTTTTTACGCGGGCGGGGCGCCCGATGCGCTGGCCGACGATCCGCGGGCCTGGGTCGAGGCGCTGCGCTTCAGCGGCCGCTTCAGTCGCGAGTTTGCCGCCCTGCATCGTCGCTACGACGCACTGATCTCGCACTGGCTCTTGCCCTGCGGCTTGCTCGGCACGGTGCTCGCGGGGAGTCGGCCGCACGTCGCCATCGCCCACTCCTCCGACGTGCACCTACTGCGTCGGCTGCGCATGACGGCGCTGGTGCGGCTGGTGGCGGCTCGCGCCCGACTGATCTACAGCGCGCAGTCCCTGGTCGTGCCGGGGGCCCCGGGCCGCGTCGTACCGATGGGCATCGATTGCGCCGGGCTGGCCGTCTCAGACGAGGAACGGCAGGCGGCGCGGCAGGAGCTTGCCGTCGAGCGTCCGACGGTGCTGTTTTTGGGGCGGCTGGTTCCGGTCAAGGGCGTGGCCGTGCTGCTGTCGGCGCTCTCTGCCGTCCCTGAGCCCCAGCTTTGGATTGCCGGCGACGGCCCGCTGCGGTCCCGCCTGCAAGCTCAGGCCGAGGCGCTGGGCCTGGGGTCGCGCGTGCAGTTCCTGGGTACCGTGGTCGGCGACGAACGACGGCGACGGCTGGCCGCCTGCGACCTCCTCGCTGTGCCGTCGATCGAGCTGGCCGATGGCCGCACCGAAGGCGCACCCCAGGTCGTCCTCGAAGGCCTGGCCGCCGGCGCCCATGTCCTGGGCAGTCGAGTCGGCGGGATTCCTGACCTGCTGGGATCCGTCGGCCACCTCGTTCCCCCCGGCGATGTCGCCGCCTGGAGCGCCGCCCTCCGACAGGGGCTCAGCGCCACACAGGGCCCCACCGCCGCTGCCCACCGCCACGCCGCCCGCCACCGCGCCGCCCAGTTTGACTGGTCGCGACTCGCAGAACAGATCGTCGGGCCGGAGATCTGGTAGCGCAGAGGGGGCGGAATCGAGCCCACAGACCGCGTCTTGCTGTCGCTGCTGAATCTGGCGATAGTCATCAATGCATGCCGAATACATCGCCGCAGTCGTTCAGCTGGTTGCATCTGTCGGAGCTGCGACTGGGGGCCCCGGTTCAGCGTACGCAGTGGGCGGTGCTGCAGCAGCCTCTGCGACAGGATCTTGAGCGCCTGCAGACTCGGTTGGGTCTCCGTCCAGACTGTGTCTGCATCAGCGGTGGGTTGACCGAGTACGGAACCCCCGACGGTTTTGACGCGCTCCAACGCTTCATGGACACTGCGCTGCGCCCGCTGCTGGCGCCGGCAACGCCGATTTTCGTTGTCCCTGGTCCCAGTGATGCCAGTCGGGTCGAGCGCGTCGGATTTGGGCTGCTTGCCCTGCGCGGCTGGTTCGCGCAGCCGGATCTGCCCGTGCTGTTTTTTGGTGGCGAGCCCGCCGATCGCAAGCCAGTCACCGATGCGTTTGCTGGCTTCGCTGGCCTGCAGGAGAGGCTGGCCGCCACTCCATCCGCGTGGGAACGGCAGGCGAGTCCGCTCGTCCTGCCCGGTGACTTTCGCGCCATGAGCCTGACGCACGGCGTGCAGATCCTGGGGCTCAACAGCGCCTTTTTGCAGCCGGTCCTGCAAGATGCGACCGCCCTCGGCGCGAGCGCCGGATCGCTCGGCTTTGACCTCCACCCCTCGCAGCTACGCGCCTTCGCCGACCTTGGCGATCCCGCGCGCCTGCTGGGGCTGCTGCTGACCTATCACGGACCGCAGGCACTGCATGCCAGCTCGCGCGCCACGTACTACAACGCGCTCAATCCCTCGGCGGATGTTCGACGCTTTCTGCTGCACCTCTGTGCTGCGCCAGCGGGTGAGCGACCGCGGATTGAGATGTTGCGTAGCGGGAATCAGCTCGACGGCCTGATCTATTCGGGCCGAGGCTTCTGTGATCCGCGGCGGAGCACGGATCCTGAGGCGGGCTATTGCCTAGGCCGGTTGCGTCGGGGGGCTGAGCAGGTCGAGGTCGCGCTCTGGCCGCGGCGATTCCATGCCCCGGTTGGCAAGTTCCTGGCCGATCAAGACTTCGAAGATCTGGATGGGGATCAGATCAGCCTCACGCTGGCGTGCCGGGGTCTTCGACAGATCGGCGAATCGAGCAGCGACGAACGTGAGCATCCGGATGCCAAGGTCAGCTCGGCTTCGCAATCCGGGCGGCGTGCGGCTTCGGCTGCCGCTCCTCCGCCGAGTTCGCACGGCCACCTCAGCGCTGCAGCGATCGCTGGTCCGACGCAGGGCTCGTCTCCCCAGACGGCTCAGACGTACAGCCGTCCCGAGGTGAGGCGTCTGCTTGAGGGGGTACTGCGCACCGATAGCGACCTCATGGCCTTCCTGCTCGACTACTTCCCTGAGGTCTATCGCCGACTCTCAAGCGGCATGGATCGCACCAGCAAGCACAACCTGCTGCTCCAGATCGTCGACAGCAGCCAGATCGTCGCCAGCCTGCAGCGGCACGATGCTCGCGCGTTCGAGCGCGAGCGGCGGGCAATCGCATCCGAGTAGCTCATCCCCCTTCGAGCGACCGGGCCGCGGGGCCTAGTTCGCCGCCTTCAGCAGGGCGTCGTAGTCGACGGTGGCCATGACCTGCTCGTAGTTTTCGATGCACTGGCGGACCCACTTGCGCTTGTTGGCG
>DAORCZ010000864.1:0-3949 GCA_035345735.1 Pseudomonadota bacterium
CAACATCGCCGAGTACCTGAAGATCCCGTACATCTATGGTGCGGGAGAGCTGGCCATCTTCTGCGGCGCCCTCGCTGGGGCCAGCGTCGGCTTCCTTTGGTACAACACCTATCCGGCGCAGATCTTTATGGGCGATGTCGGCTCGCTGTCCTTGGGCGGGGCGCTCGGCACGCTGGCGGTGCTGACCAAAAATGAGCTGACGCTGTTCATCCTGGGCGGCGTGTTCGTGGCCGAGACGCTGTCGGTGATGCTGCAGGTGATGTCCTTCAAGCTGACCGGCAAGCGCATCTTCAAGATGGCGCCGCTACACCACCACTTCGAGCTTATGGGCTGGGCCGAACCGAAGGTCATCGTCCGCTTCTGGATCATCGCGGTCATGCTGGCCTTGGTTGCACTGGCGACGCTGAAGGTGCGCTAGGCATGACGTTTCAGCTCTCCTCCCGACGGGTGGCGGTGGTTGGCCTGGGCAAGTCGGGCGTGGCGACGCTGCGCTTCCTGCTGCAAGCGGGCGCGCAGGTGCTGGGCTGCGATGATCGGCCAGAAGCGGCGCTGCGCTCGATGCTGGCGACTCTCGGCGAGCACGCACACAGCCCGGCGCTGCAGCTTCACCTCGGCGGCCTGCGGGCCGAAGTGCTGTCATCCGTCGATCTCATCGTCCTGTCCCCCGGTGTCCCCCCCACGCGTGAGCCAATCGTCGCGGCGCGAAAGGCGGGTGTACCGATCACCGGCGAGATCGAGCTCGCCAGCCACTACGTGCAGGCGCCGATCGTCGGGATCACCGGCACCAACGGCAAATCGACGGTGACCAGCCTGTGCGGCGCCATCGCGGCCGAGACCGGACGGCCGACGTTTTGTGGTGGCAACCTCGGCACGCCGCTCATTAGCGCGGTGGCCGACCGCGATCCTGCGATCTCTGATCGCGGCATCGTGGTCTGTGAGTTGTCGTCGTATCAGCTAGAGACCGCCGAGTCGCTGCGCTGCCGCGCCGCGGTGGTGCTGAACTTGACGCCCGATCACCTGGATCGCTATCCCTCGCTGGCCGCCTATGGCGATTCCAAGGCGCGCATCTTCGCCAACATGCGCAGCGATGATGACGCAGCCCCCGCCGTGCGCGTGCTGTGCGTCGATGATCCCGAGGTCCTGGCGCTGTATCACCGCCGCTTCGGCGAAGAACCGGCGCTCTTATTTTCGACGGCACGCCGGGCCCAAGGGGCGGCCCCCCAGGTTGCCGGGCCGCATCGCCTGGCCGGCTATGTCGACGATGCACGGGGCGATCTGGTGCTGGAGCTCTCGCCCGACGGCGCAGCCGAGCGCTACCCGATCGCGGAGCTTCAGCTGATCGGTCGGCACAACCTGGGCAACGTACTGGCGGCGTTTCTGCTGATGCGGGCCTCCGGCTTGGCGACGTACGAACAGACGCGCCGCGCTGCCGCCCGCTTTCTGCCACTGCCGCATCGCATGGAGCTCGTCGGCGAAGTGGCTGGCGTGCGCTACTACGACGACAGCAAGGGCACCAATGTCGATGCGGTGGTCGCTGGGCTCGATGGCTTTCCCCGTCCGCTGTGCCTCATCGCCGGGGGCCGTCACAAAGGCGGCAGCTATGCCCCGCTGCGCGAGGTGCTGTGTCGCCTCCCGGCCGAGACGCCATGTCGCGGAGTGCTTTTGATCGGCGAAGCCGCGCCGCTTCTGCACGAAGCGCTCGCCGGCTGTCCCTTCCCGGTGCAGCGGGCCGATACCCTGCCCGAGGCCGTGCGGATGGCCACTCAGCTCTGTCGCGCGGGCGATGCCGTCGTGCTGTCCCCGGCTTGCTCGTCGTTCGACATGTTTACCGACTACGCCCATCGCGCGCAGGTGTTCGTAGCAGCGGTGCAGGCTCTCGCCGCTGAGCGCATCCCCTCGCCGCTTCCGACCGCCAGGCTTGGCACTCCGGCGTCATGAGCGCGACCTCTTCTGGCAGCCCCGCGCACGGCATCGACATCGCCGCGCACAGCCCCGGCTCCGGGCGCTTCCGATCAGACCCGATCCTGTTTACGGTCATCGTCCTTCTGACCGCGATCGGCGTGGTGATGGTCTATTCCTCGTCGGCGATCTTTGCGCAGCAGCGCTTTTCGGACAGCCACCACTTCCTGGTCCGCGACCTCGTCTGGGTGACCCTGGGCTTTGTCGCCATGGCGCTGACCATGCGCCTCGACTATCGCTTCTACGCGCGCATCGCCTACCCGCTTCTGGGCACCGCCTTCCTGCTGCTCTGCGCCGTGCTCGTCGTCGGAGCCCGTCGCAACGGAGCGCAGCGCTGGTTTTCCTTGGCTGGCTTTTCCTTCCAGCCGGCCGAGCTTGGCAAGCTGGCCATCGTCGTCTTCCTTGCCCACACGCTGAGCCGAAAGCGCGATCAGGTGGATGACTTCCTGCGTGGCTTTCTGCCGCCGCTCCTCGTCTGCGGCGTCTTTATGCTGCTCTTGCTCAAGCAGCCGGATCTCGGCACCGCGGTCATCATGGGCGGGGTCACGATGGTGCTGCTGTTTCTCGCCGGTACCAAGCTGACGTATCTCTTGTCAGCGATGTTGGCGGCGCTGCCCATCCTGTATCTCAAGATCGTCGATACGCCGTGGCGACTGCGACGCATCCTGGCCTATCTCGATCCCTGGCAGTTTCGCAGCAACTACGGCTATCAGATGGCGGCCTCGCTGATCGCGATTGGCTCGGGCGGGTACTTCGGCCAGGGGCTCGGCGACAGCAAGCAGAAGCTGTTTCTTCCCGAGGCCTATACCGACTACATCCTGGCCATCATCGGCGAAGAGCTGGGCTTTGCCGGCATCCTGGGGGTGCTGCTGCTATTCGCGGTGCTGCTTTATCGCGGCTATCGCGCTGCGGTGCGCGCCCAGGATCTGTTTGGCTATTACTTGGCGGCCGGGATCACGACGATGCTGGCGCTGCAGGCCATCGTCAACGCCGGCGTGGTGCTGGGGGTGCTGCCCACCAAGGGGCTGCCGCTGCCGCTCGTATCCTTCGGAGGCTCGACGCTGGTCATCGATCTGGCGGCGCTTGGCATCCTGCTCAACGTGTCGCGGGCCGAGCCCGCGCCCACTCCAGTGCGCACCGCGCGCCGTCGCAGTCAGGGCGGACGACCGCTGTTTGGCTGGCTGTGGAACAGCAACCGTCGCCGCATGGCGCGCCGTCGTCCCAGCCGAACCCGACCTTCCGTGGCGGGGTCGTCGTCATGAGCGAAAAACCAAAGGTGGTGATCGCGGGCGGCGGAACTGGCGGCCACCTGTTCCCCGGCGTGGCGCTCGCCGACGAGCTAGCAAGCCGCGGCTACGCCATCACCTTTGTCGGAACAGCGCGCGGCATCGAAGCCCGCGTGATTCCCAATACGCCGTATGGGCTGGAGCTGATCGATGTCGCAGGCCTGAAGCGACAGGGGCTGTGGACGACGGTGCGCAACCTGTTTCGCTTGCCACTTTCGCTCCTCGCGGCGCTTTCGATCCTGCGGCGGCTGCGACCGCAGGCCGTGGTCGGCGTCGGCGGCTATGCCTCGGGCCCGCTCGTGCTGTGTGCGGCGCTGTGCGGCATCCCCAGCATCGTCCTGGAGCAGAACTCGATCCCGGGCCTGACCAACAAGATCCTTGGCCGCTTGGTGCGCAGCGTGGTCATCGCGTTTCCGCAGGCCGCGGCGTATTTCCCCGGCCACAAAGTCATCTCGCTGGGCAATCCGATCCGCGCTGCCATCGCCGGAAAAGCGGGCAGCGTCGCGGCCCCGGCTGAGCCTGCGCCCGCCGATGCCAAGATGGCCGTGCTGATCCTCGGTGGCTCGCAGGGGGCAACGGCCGTAAATGATCTGTTCGTCGGGGCGCTGGAAGCGCTGGGCGCTGACACCTGTCGCCGCCAGCTGCGCATCGTGCATCAAACCGGCGAAAAGGATCGCGAGCGCATCGCCGAGCACTATCGCGCC
>DAORCZ010000865.1:0-3948 GCA_035345735.1 Pseudomonadota bacterium
GCCGCCCACGCCGCCGCCACCGCGGAACTGGGCACCGCCGCCGCCAAATGCGCCGCCGCCACCGCACTGATCCATCACATTGGTACCGTTGCCGCCATCGCCTCCGAAGCCTGCGCCGCCGCCGCCACCACAGAGCTCATCGGCGCCCCCGCCCCCGCCATCCCCCGCGCTACCCGCCGTTCCGCCTGTGTCTTGGGCGCCGGCGCCACCGAGACCGCGTGTACCCCCGCCATTGCCGCCATCGGTCATGCTGGCGTTGCCACCAGCTTCGCCCGTCGTGGCGCTAGTGCCACCCGCTCCCCCGGCCTTGCCGCCTTCCGTGCCGGCGACACCGCCGCCGCCGTCGTTGCCCGTCGCGCTGCGGAAACCGCCGCCACCGGCTGCGCTGGCGCCACCCATCCCGCCGCCGCCCGTGTAGTTGGGCGTCCCGGCGGCATCGCCGCTGCTGCCGCCGCGTGCGGTGTTGCTGGTCACGGTCACGCCCATCAGGCTGAGCTCGCCGTTGACGTACACCGCGCCGCCGGCGCCCATGCCGCCGCCGCCGGTCCATTGGGCCGTGGCACTGTTGCCGCCCTTGGCCTGCCCATTGCGCAGGGTGACGTTCTTCAGCGCCAGCTTGCCGGCCTGCTTCGGGGGCAACGTAGCGCCAGCGACGAAGAACAGGCGCATATCGGGCGCCCCGGTGCTGCGCTCGATGATTGCGCCCTGCTGCGTTCCGTCGATGGTGATGTCGCTGGCGATGGCCGGCAGAGCGGTCGGGCCGTACCAGTAGTTGTTAATGGCCGTCGCTGAATATGTGCAGCCGGCCTTGAGCGTGATGACGTGCGGTCCGGCACCAGCGGTGTTGGCGTCATCGATGGCCATCGCCAGCTTGGCGATGTCGCAGTCGGCCAGGGTTACGTTCAAGGCCGAGCGCACCGTAGCCGTGTTGGCGGGATCTGCTGACGGAGAGCACGCCAGAAGCGGCGCGACGAGCAGGGCCGAGTAGGGGATCAGACGAACGGACGTAAGGAGATGACGCATTGTGAGGTCCTCCGACTGATGGCACGACGACTTTGCTCGGTATTGCCGAAGCAGCCCGCAAGCCCGCGGCGCCATGTGCAGCCATTGCAGTAGCTGGAAAATAATGTTTCTTGCATTCCTATTTTTGCAGGCATTGATGGGCTTTGGCGAGCCCCATTTCGGTGAATTTCTTTTGCTTCTAGCGTCCGTCCGCCCCCCGCGAGGTGATACGCTGGGAAGCGCATGCCGAGCGAACTGCCGAGCGCAGACGATCCTGACCCATTGGGTTCAACCAGCGGCCGTCGGGCTCCACGTGGTCGGGAACGCGCTGGGGCGCTAGACCGCCGCCGCCCGTCAGCCCGCGATGCGCACAGGGCAGCGGCTCCCGAACACGAGCCGCCGTCCGGCCTGGCGTCGATCTCGGGCACCGCGGTCAGGCCGGTCGCCGAAGCCGATGCCGCACCGATGCCAGCCTGGCTGCCGTTTTTGCTGGTCATGCCGAGCGGCTTGTGCAACGCGCTGAGCTTGGTTGCCCTGCCGTATTTCTTGGCGCAGCGCGGGCTGCAGATGCAGCAGGTTGGGCTGTCGGTGGCGCTCAGCATGCTGCCCCACGCTTGGCGCTTTCTACTCGGTCCGCTGGCCGACCTTTGGCTGCGACGTCGTAGCTGGTACCTGCTCTCAGTGGCGACCTCGGCGATGAGCGCTATCGCCCTCTACAGCCTGCTCGAGCGTCAGCATCCCTCGCTCGCGCTGATCAACCTTTTTCTGC
This sequence comes from Pseudomonadota bacterium, assembly GCA_035345735.1. GTDB lineage: Bacteria > Myxococcota_A > Polyangia > Palsa-1104 > JAEUJZ01 > JAEUJZ01. The sequence continues at coordinate 1,772 of DAORCZ010000865.1, forward strand.
CGGTGCTCAACCTTGGCGTCGCCATGGCCGACACCGCCGTCGCTAGCCTGTCTGCCAGCCTGGTCGCGACGCGGCAGCAGGGCCGAGCCGCTTCGGCCTACACGCTGGGGCAGCTAGGTTGGCAGGGGATCTTGGGCTCGCTGATCTTGTTTCTGCGCGAGCCGCCGGCTTGGCTGGGACCTCGCCTGGGCTGGCTGCCGCTGTCATTTACCGCCATCGGCATCGTCGCGGCCGGCTGCATGGTGGCGGCCGGGTTGACCGTGCTCTTTGTCCGCGAGGCACCGCCGGGACTGCGCCAACTGGTTCTCTCGAAGGACAGCAGCGCCGGGGGAGCTCACGCCGCCTATCAGCCGTTGTGGCGCGAGCTTTTGGGCTTTGTCCGCTCGCGAGCCGGCATGCTGGGGCTTCTCGCCTGTGTCCTGCCGCTCGGGACGTCGGCAATTGACTGCCTGGAAGGGGCGCTGGCGGGCGACTATCGAGCCGGCGCCTGGCATGTTGCCTTCGTTGGTGGGGTCGGCGGCACCCTGGCCGGTCTCGTCGGTGCACTGGCGGGTGGGGTCCTGGTGGCGCGCATGGGGCGCTTCTCGGCCTACTGCGTCGCCAGCGCCAGCATGGGCATCACGGCGATTGGGCTCTCCGCGCTGCCGGCCAATCCCAGCATGTACGTCGTCGGCATGCTGTTCTACGGCGCCCTGGCCAGCGCGGTGGCCGCCGCGTTTAACGCCTACGCGTTCCAGCTCATCGCCTCGTCTCGGGCCGCAAGCAGCGTCTGCGGTTTGTTGTACGGCGCGGTCAACCTGCCGCTTTCGTACATGCTGGTCGTCGACGGCTGGGCGCATACCCAGGCCGGGCGCGTCGGCCTGTTCTTCACCGACGGCATCATCTGCCTGATCTCGGTCCTGGCTCTGGTAGCGATGTCGCGATTGCGCCTGCGGAGTGTCGAGCCGCAGCTCTCGATCGTGACGAAGTAGCGCCCGGGGTGGGGCGAAGGGCGGCTAGGCGCTCGCCGGCTGCTTCTTGGCCTTGGGGTTCTCGCGGATCTGCACCAGGCTCGCCGGCAGGCGATCGTACTTCAGCATGTTGCCGTTCTTGTCAGCCATGCCAAAGGTCAGCGTGCCCGTCGGGCAGCTCTGCACGCAGGCCGAGCAGCGGACGCACTCGGGATCCTGCATCGGCAGGCCCTTGTTGGCGAAGTTCATGATGTCGATGCCCATGTGGCAGACCGACGTGCAGACGTTGCAGCTGATGCACTTTTTCTTTTCGGGGAAGATGCGGAAGCGCGAAAAGCGCGCATAGATGTGCATCAGCGCCGCCAGCGGACAGGCAAAGCGGCACCACATGCGGCCGGAGTAGCGGAAGTACAGGCCGACGCCAAGGATGCCGCCAAGCAGGATGTCGACCGCCCACTTGTACGACAGCGGATTGACCAAGTGGCCCTGATGGTTCTTGCCTTCGAGCAGCAGGTGGAACTGCTGGTTCATCCACGAGTTCGGCAGCAGCCAACCCGCGACCCGGATGAACAGCAGCACGAAGGCGATGCCGAGGATGGCCTGCCCCAGCATGTTCAGCCGGTTCCAGCGCGGGCCGTGCGGCATCTTCTGGCGCTGCTGATCGCCCATCGTCTCGGCCAGCGCACCGCACGAGCAGATCCAGCCGCAGAACGCGCCCTTGCCGAAGCGCCAGACCAGAGCCGGGAGCAAGACGAAGGTCTGCAGCACGCTGATCACCAACCACCAGGTCATGGGCTTGTCGGTGAAGACGTTGTAGACGCACAGCGGCCAGGCAAGGACAAATCCGTACGCTCGCCAATAGGCTCGGGGATGTCCCCAGTCTGGCCACTGGCCCGCCGCGTACTGCGCGTCCGAGATGTATTTCTCGAACAGGTTGTCGGCGATCAGGCCGCCTCCCCCGCCCGAGAACGCACCGTTGTAGCCGAGCCAGGGCAGGATGACCTCGGGCAGCAGGAACAGCGGCAGCAGCTGAACGCCAATCAAGGACAGCGTCTGCACCTTGACGTAGGGCGTCTTGCGGCGACGGATGCGCTCGATGCCGAAGCCGACGATGCACAGGCTGTAAAGCAGCGTGTAATAGAACGATCGCGACTTCAGCGACACCGCCAGGGTGCCGACCAGCGTCGTGCGATCCGCCGCCTTGTGCGACAGCCAGCTCGACAGGTT
>DAORCZ010000866.1:0-3945 GCA_035345735.1 Pseudomonadota bacterium
GACCGGTCAGGCACTCGAACAGCACACAGCCCAGCGAAAAGATGTCGGTGGCCGGCGTGATCTGCCGCGTGCCGTGCGCTTGCTCTGGCGCCATATAGGCGGGGGTGCCGACCAGCATGCCGCTGCGCGTGACGGCGGCCATGGTCAGGGCCCGACGGGCGATGCCGAAGTCGAGGATCTTGATCTGTTCTAGCTGGCCATCGACGACAAACAGGTTGGTCGGCTTCAGATCGCGGTGCACCACGTTGCGGCGATGCGCGACCGCCAGCGCCTCGGCCACGCGCCGCGCGAGCAGCCAGGTCTCGCGCACCGACAGGGGGCCGCTGGATAGCCGGCGGGCCAGGTCTTCGCCGGCCAGCCACTCCATCGCCAGATAGCACTGGCCGTCGGCCGTCGTGCCGTGCGCGACGTACGAGACGATGCCGGGATGACAAAGCTCGGCCAGAAGCTGCGCTTCGCGCGAGAAGCGCTCGGCTTCCTGATGCGAGGACCCGGTTGTGTGGAGGATCTTGAGCGCGACCCGCTCACCACTGAAGTGATCGCGGGCGGCATAGACCGACCCTGTACCGCCGCTGCCGGCTTCATGTTCAATCTCGAAGCGTCCGGCAAACAGCCCTCCTTTGGGGCTGTTCAGCATGAGTGCCTTCCTGTCGCCAAGGTATTGCCTCCCATGTTAAGGCAACTGCCTGGCCCGAGAAGAAGGAGATTCACGCCATGCCCGTCCTCATCCCGCAGCCGACGCGGATTCAGTCGGCCGGCAACAAGCCCAAGCTCATCGACGAGTACGTCGGGGGCGTCACCACGGGTGCCACGGCTCTTAGCATTGCCCACATGCGCAGCCCCGGCGGCTGGATCGAGCCTGGCCAGACCCCCGAGTTCGACGAGTACACCGTGGTCCTGCGCGGTCGCCTCTGCGTCGAGTCGGTCGATGGGCCGCCGCTTTCGGTGGCCGCCGGTCAGGCCGTGCATACCCGGGCCGGTGAGTGGGTGCGCTATTCCACGCCTGAGCCCGACGGTGCCGAGTACATCGCGGTCTGCCTGCCCGCATTTTCCCCGGGTACGGTGCATCGCGATGCGGACTAATGCTTATCCCCTGAACCCTTGGAGAACTCACATGCGACGTAGTGCCCTCTTTTCCCTTGCTGTCCCATCCCTGTTCGCCCTGCTAAGCGGGCTTTCCGCCTGCACCCCCACCGCCGAGGAGGCGCAAGGCACGCAGGCCAGCGCGGTCGGCAGCCCCGAGCCCACCTCCGGCAGTCCCACGCTGCCCGCAGGGACCGACGGCACAGAGACGCTGGCTGCCTACTCGAACTCGACCTACTTCATCGTCAACCGTCCCGATCTGCGGCGCTGCGTCTATCCCCTGTGCGGCGGCTATTTCAGCCAGCGCGTCAACCAGGCGACGACGGTCTGCTCCGACGGCACGGCCCAGCCGGAGTGCCGGATTCTGGAGTTCGACTACAGCGCGCTGTCCCTCGACCCGATGACGCTCTCGTCGCTGCAGGGCAAGGTGCAGGCCGGTCAGGCGCTCCTGCGCGGCCAGATCGTAAAGACCGCGCCGATCGCGGGTCGCACCTACGACAAGCTGGTGGTCAGCGAGGCCTGGGAGGCGCGCAGTGTGGCCCCGACGCCGAGCCCCTCGCCGACCCCGACCCGACCGAGCGGTACCTTCTCGCGCCTGCGTGAGCTGCCGGTCGCCTGCCCAGCCTGTCCGCCGTATCGCCAAGAGGTCCTCAACACCACCGCGGCCGGCGTGCCCATCGCCGCCATCGAGTACGACGCCACTCGCTTCCCGGCGGCCCTGGTCAAAGAGCTCACCACCGCGCTCTCGGCCTCCGACGTCGGATTGCTGATGGCGGGCAGCCGGGGGGGCTCCAGCGGCCGTCCCAAGTTTGTGGCCAGCGAGGCCTACACCCCCGTCCGCGGTCGGCCCGGCGGCAAGGTCGGGGATGCCTGCGGCGGGCGCGGGATGCCCACCTGCAACGCGCCGCTGTTCTGCAAGTGGGAACCGTCGGCCTTCTGTGGTCGCGCCGATGCCTCGGGGATCTGCAGCGTTAAGCCCGACGTCTGCATCAAGGTCTACAAGCCGGTCTGCGGCTGCGACCGCAAGACCTACGGCAACAGCTGCGAAGCCAACGCGGCCGGCGTCTCCGTCGATTACGAAGGCGTCTGTCGCTAGCCCCGTTCCGCCTCGCCGCTCGGGCAGAGTATGTCCGAGACGGCGCAGCGGGCGTGCCCTGTCAGCCGGCAGTACCCGGCTTCGGCCCGCACTCGCCGGTGAGGTCTGCCATGTCGCTGCCCCCCCTCCCGCCTCTCCCGTCTGTGCCTCTCCCCGAGCTACCCCGTCGCTATAACGCTGCGGAAGACCTGCTGGATCGGCACCGGCTGGCCGGGCGGGGCGACAAGACCGCCTACATCGACGATCAGCATCGCTTGAGCTTCTCTGAGCTGGCCGAGCGGGCCAGTCGCTTCGGCAGTGCCCTCCTCGGGCTAGGGCTGCGCCCCGAGGAGCGAATCGCGCTTCTCCTTTACGACAGCATCGACTGGCCGGTGGCGTTTCTGGGGGCGATTCGGGCGGGCATTGTGCCGGTGGCGCTGAACACCCTTTTGTCGGCGGCGGACTACGAGTACATGCTCGGGGACAGTCGGGCGCGGGCGCTCGTCGTCTCGGCGGCGCTCTTGCCGACGCTGCTGCCGCTGTTGCCGCGCTTGCCAGCGCTGAGCCACATCATCGTTGCGGGGGACGATGCCCCCCCGCACATGACCCTGGCGCAGCTTCTGCAGCGGGGTCGGCCCGATCTAGACGCTGCGCCGACCACCGGCGATGACGTCTGCTTTTGGCTGTACTCATCTGGATCGACGGGGGTGCCGAAGGGCACGCTGCACGTCCACAGCACGCTGCGCCTGACCGCCGAGCTTTACGCCAAGCCCATCTTGGGCCTGCGCGAGGACGACGTCGTTTACTCGGCGGCCAAGCTGTTCTTCGCTTACGGCCTGGGCAACGCGCTGGCTTTTCCGCTGACCGTCGGGGCCACCACGGTGCTGCGCGCTGGGCGACCGACCCCTGCGGCGGTGTTTGCCTGCCTGCGCGCCGAGCGACCGACGGTGTTCTACGGCGTGCCGACGCTGTTTGCGGCGCTACTGGCCGAACGCGATTTTCCCCGTCGAGGGGAGCTGGCGCTGCGCATCTGTACGTCGGCCGGCGAGGCCCTGCCCCAGAGCCTTGGCCAGCGCTGGGTCGAGCGCACTGGCGTCGATATCCTCGACGGCATCGGCTCGACGGAGATGGCGCATATCTTCCTGTCGAATCGCCCCGGTGAGGTCCGCTATGGCACCACCGGCCGGGTCGTCCCCGGCTACCACCTATGCCTGCTCGACGAGGCCGGCCGCCAGCTAGGCCCGGGTGAGATCGGCGACCTGTACGTCGCGGGTCCGACGAGCGCCCTTGGCTACTGGAACCAGCGCGAGCGCAGCCGCGGCACCTTCCTTGGTGAGTGGACGCGCACCGGCGACAAGTACTCGCGCGACGAGTCCGGCTACTTCACCTACGCCGGCCGCTCGGATGACATGCTCAAGGTCTCCGGCCAGTACGTCTCGCCCGTCGAGGTCGAGGCGGCGCTCGGCGCTCACCCCGCGGTACTCGAAGCGGCGGTCATCGGCCAGCCCGACGAAAATCAGCTCATCAAGCCCAAGGCCTTCGTTGTGCTCCAGCCTGGGCAGCATGGTGATGAGGCGCTCGTGCATGCTCTGCAGGCCCACGTCCGGGCTCGGCTTGCGCCGCACAAGTACCCGCGCTGGATTGAGTTCGTCCCTGAGCTTCCGAAGACGGCGACGGGGAAGATTCAGCGCTTCAAGCTGCGCGGGTAGGAAGGTGTTTACATATTCAGCTGCGAATGCCCCCAGCGCGGACTTGCTGCACGGCTGGGGGCCCCGCGGGCGCGGACT
>DAORCZ010000867.1:0-3944 GCA_035345735.1 Pseudomonadota bacterium
ATGCCGCTTTATATCGAGCGCGCCTACCGCAGCACGCCGCTCTTCAGTCAGAACTTCGAATTTTTCTCGGGCTTAAACCCGCTGCTCATCTTCATCATGACGCCGATCGTCGCGGCGCTGACGGCCCGCATCAACGTCTACCGCATGATGATCGTCGGCACGACGGTGATGGCGGCGCCGACCTTCCTCCTGGCGTTCGGGCCGAGTCCCACCCTGCTCATCGTCAACTCGCTCTTGACGTCGCTGGGCGAGGCGCTGTGGCAGCCTCGCTTCCTGCAGTACATCGCTGAGATCGCGCCCCCCGGCAAGACGGCGCAGTACATGGGCATTGGCCAATTTCCCTGGTTCCTCACCAAGGTGCTCACCGGCATGTACTCGGGCTGGTTTCTGGCGCACTACTGTCCGGCGAGTGGCCCGCAGAACACCGAGTTCATGTGGCTGGTCTACGGCGTGACCGCCATGGCCACGCCGATGGGTCTGCTGCTCGCCGGTCCCTGGGTTCGTCGCCACATGGCCAAGGCGGAAAAGGCGAGCGACACGGTCTCGCGTAGCGCCGACCGCAGCGACGGCTAGATCGGGGCCTTTGGCCGACCCGGAGCGGCCCGCAGAAACGTGCTGCAGCCCCCGACCGTCGGGCTATAGTGCGCCCGCCGTGAAGCCCATCCTGTTTAAGTTCATCCTGCCGCTCCTCGGGGAGATCACCTTCCCGGCCTATTTCACCTTCTTGACGCTGGGCCTAGCGCTCGCCGCTCTCATCACGGTGCGCGAGGCGCGCAAGCTCGACTTCGATCCCGACGACATCCTCGATATCAACCTGTATATGACGATCTTTGGCGTCATCGGCTCGCGCATCCTGCACGTCTTTGCCGACGGACACTTCTTCGACTACGTCAACTTATGCATCGATCCGACGCAGGTTCCGGCCGTCGATGCCCTGGTCCGGCACTGCACCGAGGCCAAGCAGTGCGGCTATGACTACCTCTGCGACGCGGCCCGTGGCGTCTGCTATCCCCCCCGCGACTGCTTCGCCTGGGCCAAGCTGTGGCGCGGCGGCCTGGCCTATTACGGCGGGTTCCTGCTCGCCACCGGCTTTGCCTACTACTTCACGCGCAAGCACAAGATGCGCTGGTGGCGCGTCGCTGATCTGGCTTCGCCGCCGATCATGGTCGGGCTGTTCTTTGGTCGGCTCGGCTGCTACTTCAACGGCTGCTGCTACGGCAAAGAGACGACGAGCGCCATCGGCATCCGCTTTCCCCTCGGCAGCGCGCCCTGGCGGGCCCAGTACGACGCGCATCTGATCCAGGGCCACGCGCCGATGATCCCGGTGCATCCGACGCAGCTTTACGAGTCGATCGGCTGCCTCGCCCTGTTTGCCTTCACCTACTACTATGTGCGCCCGCGCCGCCGCAAAGAGGGCGAAGTCATCGGTGCCATGCTCATCGGCTACGCCATCGTCCGTTCCGTGTGCGAGATCTTCCGTAACGACGAGCGCGGAGTGCTGTGGGGCGTGCTCTCGACCTCGCAGATGATCTCGCTGCCGCTGGCGGCGCTGGGCCTGTGGCTGTTCCTGCGCCCCGACCCCGAGCCCCTCGGGAGCCAGCCCCGAACAGAAGCCTGAGCCCAGCTTGACCCACCTTGAGCCAACGCAGTAGCCTAGTCGCGGAGGTTTGCTTGGCGGACAGAAAGAAAGGCTTTGGCGATGCCCTCCTGGATCTGTTTGTCGTACGGGAGGACGGGGATGTCGCCAGGCCGGGGGGCGATGCCGGTGGGGCCGCAGAGGCTGGGGCCAGCGAGCCAGCGACACCGGCTGCCGATGCCGCGGTTGTCGACGACCTGATCGCCCGCTACGCCAAGGGAGAACCCGCCGGCAAGACGCGCTCGACGCGGCCGCCGCGCCCGGGTGTCTCGGGGACGGCTGCCCCGGAGGCTACGCCGCCCGCGCCGGCTACAGTTCCCGCGGGGACGGCGGGGGGCTCGGCTGCGCCGCCCGCCCCACCGTCTGCGCCCGTCGCTGCTAAGTCGCCTGCACCCGTTGCCGCAGAGCCTGCTCTCCCCGTGCCGCAGGTCGAGATCGACGTCGCCACGGTCCTGCGCAAGGCCGGCCTGAGCCCGGAAGATCAGGATCGCGTTGAAAAGACGCAGAACCTCCTGCACACGCTGCCCGGCGATACGCCGGTGGCGCTCAAGCGGCAGATCGTCGGGGCGTCGCTGCAGGCCTTCGGCATCTCGGTGGATCAGATCGTCGAGTCAGCGCTCCTGCACCAGGCGGCGTTTCTGCGCCATCAGGACGAGGGCGAGAAGCAGACGCAGGCCCAGCTACAGGAAAACAGCCGCCGGCTCGCCGAGCTAGAAAAAGAAGCGGCCCGCATCCGCACGCAGATGAACGAGGGGCGGTCGCAGCAGGCTGGCCTGGTGTTCGCGGTCAGTCGGCAGAAAGCCCGCCTGCAGGGCATCCTGGAGTTCTTCGGGTCCGAGGCCGTCGAGCGCGTGCAGAAAACCTCGGTCAAGCTGCGCTCCGGTCGCCCCGGGGCCAAAGAGTAGGTAACGTAAAGGGTCCGCCTCGCGCACCCACTTTCCCGGCATCATCGACATCGCCAACCGGCGATTAAAGGAGTAGCCCGAATGTCTGTCTTTTCGCGACTCGCCAACCTGTGGACCGGCTTTATCAATCTCTGGATTTCCGACGTCGAGAAGGAGCATCCCGAGATCGCGTACGAGAACGCCATCAACGGCATGGTGGAGAAGTACACGGCCCTCAAGAAGGCGACGGCCGCCATCATTCGTCGGCGCGAAGAAGTCACCGAGCAGCTCAACACGGCGCAGAAAGATCTGGCCCACGTCGAGAGCGATCTCAACGCGGCGCTGGAGACCAACCAGGATGACCTCGCCGTCGTGCTGCTGCAGAAGAAGAACACGCTGGAGGCGCAGGTCAACGAGCTGCGCGCCGACCTGGATGTTGCGGTCAAGGATGCCGACAGCGCCAAGTCGTCGCTGATGTCGGTGCAGTCCGAGATCAAGAAGCTCAAGGCCGAAAAAGAGACGATGCTGGCCAAGATGCACTCGGCGCAGGCCCGCATGCGCATCCAAGAGCAGCTGGAGGGCCTGTCGGTCGATGCCGAAGTGAAGGCACTCGACAACGTGCGCACGCACATCAAGACCCAGATCGCGCAGGCCAACCTGAACAAGGAGCTCGGCGAGACCGATCTCGACGGTCGGCTGAAGGCGCTGCGCCAGACCTCGGGCGATGTGACGGCGCGTCAGCAGCTTGCCGAGCTGAAGGCGGCGCGGGCCGCCAAGCAGGCCTCCGGCAAGTCGATGTAAGGACCGTCTAGACCACGGGCCCCAGCTGGCCCCGTCGGACCCAGGCACTCGCCGGGTTTGTGACGGGGGCTGGGGCTCAAGCCATGCTTGCCGCTGGATGCTCGCGAGTCATGGTGGCTGCTACAGCTACAGACGCTGTTGCACCGCGACCTCGCCGAGTCTGGCCGCGCGATCCTCGCTCTCAAGGTTGCCCATAAGGTTGCCCATCATGAAGCTCACACCGTTTGCCAAAGCCTTCATCACTCTTGTCATCCTCGGCGTCGTCGGGTTCGTGCTGTACAGCAAGCGCGAACAGGTCAAGACCTGGGCCAGCGGCGGCGCCGCGACGACCTCAACCCCCGGGGGCGACAGTCCAGGCACGGCAGACAAGCCAGGTGGTGCACCGGCCGGCGTCAGCAAAGACGACTTTGCCGCCATCGGTGCCCCGCGTGAGGCCGGCCGTCAGGGGGTCGCGGGCATCAGCAAGGCGCAGGTCGGAGCCGGCAAGCTCGGTCGCAAGCTTGTGGTTGGCATCAACACCTGGGCCGGTCATGCTCCTGGCATCGTCGCCAACCTCGGCCTTGCCGGCGGCGACAAGGGCTCGATCTACGTCAGCAAGTACGGCTTGGAAGTCGAGTTCAAGC
>DAORCZ010000868.1:0-3936 GCA_035345735.1 Pseudomonadota bacterium
GCCATCTTCGAACGACTGGCCACCAATCTCGGCCAGTTGGGCTTCCTCATCGACATGCTGAGCGTGCAGGCTCCGCTGGCCAAGTCGATGTTCCGCTTCGACGAAGCCAGTGGCGAACTCAAGGCCCTGGTGGAGCGTGAACGGCAGGAACTGCCGGTGGCGCTGCCGAGCCTGGTGGAACAGGCCCGCGAGGCCATGGCCAGCGAAGACCCGCAAGCCAAGCGCGAAGCGCTGGAGCAAGTGGCATTGCAGGCTGCGGCCGCCGACCAGCCCGCTCTGGCCAGCGCCGCCAAGGAAGCCGCTGCTGCATTGCAGCCGACCAGCTTGGACCTGGACTCTCTGGGCCTACCCAGCCTGGATCTGGAGCCCAGCGAAGCCGCCCCCGCCTCAGACTCCCCAGCCGAAAGCCTCACCAGCCTCCCCCCCGTCCTCTCCATCGCCGCCAAGACCAACCCCTAAGCCGCCGTTTACAAACTAGCTCCCCCGGTTGCGCCAATACCCACCTAGTCGAGACCTCGCATCCGAGGCTTCTGGCCCCTGGCGTCTCTTGATCTGCCTGCACCTGCGAGCGATGCTTGTTCTTCATGAGTATTGCCGACGGTTCTCGTCTAGGTTCGTACCGCATTCTTCGTAAATTGGGCGAAGGCAGGACCGGCGAGGTCTATCAAGCGATTCATGTCGATAGCCAGCAATGCGTCGCGTTGAAATTATTGCACTCATGGTGCATTCAAGATGCAATGCTGGTTGAGAAATTTATCAATGCAGCACGCCGCATGCAGCGCCTCGCCCAGGTTGGATTTGTCCAAGTCACGGACCTAGGCCAAGAGCCAGGGAGTCCCCCGTTTTTCGCCATGGAATTCCTGGAAGGTGAGACCCTAGCTGCTCGCCAGCGTCGTCTAGGTCCAGGATTTCCTATGCAGGAACTGCTATGGCTAGCCTCCCAGGCCGCAGCGCTCATTGCATCTGCTCAGAAGCAGAAAATCATCTGCCAACCAATGACGCCGGATGTCTTTATGATTAGACGTGGCGCAGACGAATCTGGTCGGGAATCAATAAAGTTTCTCGACTTATTCGTCGATACTTTATCGCCCCTGGTAGATCGCAATCGAATGGGTACCGTCACCTACTCACAGCATGCCGAGGCTGCGGTATTTTATGATTTCCACGGAACCGCTGCATATCTACCGCCAGAGCTCTGTCGCGACCCCAACAATCTGCATGAAAAGAATGATGTTTACTCGCTAGGAATTATCCTATATCAGCTAATTGTCGGGCAGTTACCATTTGATGACAAGATACGAGCTGAAACCCTAGCAATGCACCTTACCATGCCCCCGCCTCCTATCGCCCGGTTTGCTCGGACGGTGCCGTCTCCACTGGTAGAGCTCGTGAATCAAATGCTTGCTAAGAGAATGACCGACCGGCCGCCTATGGCGCATGTCGCGCAGGTACTAAAGGACATCGAATCCCGATATGTCTAGTCGATCTTGGCCCAGGCATTCCCCCAGGCCGGCCTTGCCTTTTATGTCGATATTTGCGCGCTACCGCACCCCGAAGCCCAGCGAGACGACGACGGCGTGCAGCCAGTTGTAGGTGTAGCCGTCGCCGCCGATGTTGTCGCCGCCGCTGGCTGAGGTGCCGTTGGCGCCGCCGCCGAGATAGCGCAGGTTGAGGAAGGCGTCCATGAAGGTCGTGAGGCGCAGGCCGACGCGCAGCGAGGCATCCCAGATGGCGCCTTCGACATCGCTGCGGCCGCCGTTGAGCACGGCGACGTTGGCGTAGAAGCCATCGGCTTCGGCCCCCAGCCACAGGCCATTTTGGAAGGTGTAGCGAGCCCGCACGCGCAAGAGCGGCACGAAGCCCAGGTCATCGCTGATGCTGCGCTGCTGTCCGTCGACCGAGGTAAAGACGATCTTGGCGTTGCGCACCTGACCGCCGAGGCCAAAGGCCAGCTCATAGCGCGGGCTCTTGAACACGTCGAACTGATAGGTCAGGCGGTAGAAGTCGAAGCCATAGCGCACATTCATCGGCGTGCCGGTGCGAAACGTCACCTGATCGAAGCTGAGATCGCGCTTGGCCACCGCCTCGGTCCGCAGATCGATCGGCTGGTAGACAAAGATGAACGAGTGTCGCCGCATAAGCTCTAGCTCGGCCGAGAGCCGCGCAAAGAAGAACATCGTCGACTGATTGCCCTCAGTCTTGAGATCGAAGAGCGAGCCATTGCGCCCGCTCTGAAAGGTGTGCGAGGCGATGGCCAGCCCTCCCAGCTCGACGTAGCCATAGAAGGCGACACGGCGAGCAGGATTGTTGATCCGCAGACTCGTCGGCAGCAGCGCGACCTCATCCGGGTCTGACAGCGGCGCCACCGCGGAAAACGGCGGTACTGCCCCTGGGCGCGACGTCGGCAGCGGCGCGGGCGGTGCGACCCGCGGTGGCGCGACCGGCACGAGTACGGTGTCTCCCGGGGCGGCGCTCCCCTCGGCGGCCGACGGAGCAGAGGCCGACGGGGGGGCGGAGGGCGGCTCCTGCGCCACGGCGCTTCCATCCTGAAGACCCAGCCAAAGGCAGCTCACGGCCAGTAGGCAACGACTCAGCAACGAAGTGTTCGCGGTGTTCATAATGGGCTAGATGCTGCCGAACCGTCCGCTGCGCCGCCTCCGCAGAGCACGGCTGCGCCGCTCGCCAGCGCCGCCTCTGCGATCGCGATCTACGACCATTGATCGGCGCGCCGATTCGCGAATAAAATTGTGTATATGGGTGTCGATATCGGGGGCGAGCGGGGCCTAGGGTGGGCTTGGCAGGACAGGGCCGTGGACCCACGGCGTGGGCTGGCAGGTCGCGTCGAACGACCGCGCGGTGGGTGTGACGAGCGGCCACGCGAAGGGGGCGACCGTGGCTAGAGCCTCCTCTTCGATGCCGGCCAGGGGCGGCGCGCACCGCCTTCGCGCCATCGGCTACGTGCGCGTCAGCACCGATCAGCAGGCCCAGGAAGGCGTCAGCCTGCAAGCGCAGGAGACCCGCATCCGCGCACACTGCGTCAGCCAAGAGCTGGAGCTGATCGATCTGATCATCGATGACGGCTACTCCGCGAAGTCGCTAGAGCGACCCGGCATCAAGCGCGCGCTGGGCCTGCTTGGCGCTGGCAAGGCTGACGCCATCGTCGTCGTCAAGCTCGACCGCCTGACTCGCAGCGTCAAGGACCTGGGCGTCTTGCTCGATGGCTATTTCCGCGAGGGGCAGCCCTATTCGCTCTTGTCGGTCAGCGACTCGATCGACACCCGCTCGGCGGGCGGCAAGCTGCTGCTCAACGTGCTCATGTCGGTGGCGCAGTGGGAACGCGAAGCGATCAGCGAACGCACGCGCGAGGCGATGAGCGAGCTCAAGCGCCGCGGCATCCGCACCGGCGGGGCGGGCTACGGCTGGCAGTGGTCAGCCGAGCCCGATGCCAGCGGCCGCCGCCAGCTGATCCCCCACCCCGACGAGCAAGCCACCGTACGACGCATCTGCGAGCTCCATCGCATGGGGCTTTCCGTGCGCGCGATTGCGCAGGCCCTCGATCGCGAGGGCATCCGCGCCCGCAAGTCGCGCAGCTGGGAGCCGCAGCGCCCGACCCTTTATCGCATCCTCGAACGCGAGGGCCTGATCACGCTGCCCCGTCGCCCGCCGGACGGCGAGGGCGCCCCCCCACGCAAGCGCAAGCTGACCCGCGACAAGCCCACCGCCATCGAGCGCGCCCACGCCCTGCGGGCCGCCGGCCTGAGCCTGCGCAAGATCGGCGAGCAGCTCAAGAAGGAACGCATCCTGCCCGCCCGCTGCGATGTCTGGCACGCCGCCAGCGTCCTTGACCTGCTGCGCCAGCCCATCGTCCGCCCCACCGCCCTCTAGGAGCGTGTTGGCGTAATCGCCCGTGACGAGGACAAGCGGGACTGAGTCGGA
>DAORCZ010000869.1:0-3935 GCA_035345735.1 Pseudomonadota bacterium
CAGGGGTGGACGGACGCGCTGCCGCCGCGCCAGCCGACGATTCTGGGGGGGCAGGCTCGGCGTCGCCGTGCTGAGCCGACGGGGGGGGCGTGGGGGCTAGACGCTGACTGGCATCCAGGCTCAGACGCAGCGGTCGGCCCGATGGCGGAGTCGCCGCTTTGCCCGCACCAGACGCTCGCGCGGGCTTCACCACCGCGCTCGGTGGCGCTGACCCTGGAGCGCGGACCGTCGACGCTGCTGGCCGCGGCCCGGTCGAAGCCTGAGGAAGAGGCCGGCCTCCCCCCTCGGGGCTGGGCGGTGTCGTACTCTCCTCGTGCGCTGAGACAGCTGAGCCCAGGCTCAGCAATCCACACACACCTAGGATCCAAAGACGTTCCCGCATCGCCACACCTCCTCCCTCTTCCATACCGCGTCCGCCAGCAGGAAACAATCCGGCCGGCAGGCGCGAATTGATTCGGCTAGCGGGGTCATGCGAAGCTAGTCAAATCCGGGGATTATCTGGGAGGAGGCCGCCTTATGCCCCCTAGCCCGCCGAGCGCGCCGACGGGCCAAGAGCCGGATTGGTATCCACCGCTGGTGTTCGACGAATACCAGCTCCTCTGGATGCTCGGCCGAGGGGGAATGGGAGCGGTGTACCTCGGGCACGACAAGCTGCTCGATCGCCCGGTCGCTATCAAGTTCCTGAGCTCGGTGGTCCACGATCAGAAGCTGCGCGAGCGCTATCTAGTGGAAGCGCGAACCGCCGCCCGCCTGCAGCACAGCAACGTCGTGACCATCCATCGGGTCGGCGAGATCGACAGCCGCCTGTACATCGTCACCGAGTACGTGCGAGGCCAGACGCTGGATTCGCTGGCCAAGCCGATGCCCTGGCAGCAGGCGCTGGAACTGGGAGTCGGCCTGGCGCGCGGACTGGCCGAAGCGCATCGCCGCGGGGTGCTGCATCGCGACATCAAGCCGGGCAACGCCATCCTGGCCGACACTGGCGAGATCAAGCTGCTCGACTTCGGGCTCGCCAAGTTTTTGGAGAATAGCCAGCCCATACCGACGCCGCAGATGGCCCCAGTGGCTTCGAACAGCAGCGATGCGTTGCGCGCGCCCACTATCGACTTTTCGGACCCGCAAGCGACCGCATCGGCCCTGCCACGCCGCCAGCACTCGGGACGCGCCGTGGTCCGGCACGGGCTGCCCGGCCCTGTCCGCCGGAGTGCTGGCGAGGTTCCGCGACACGACGGTCGATCGAGTGGCGGATATCGACGGCTGGTCGCCGCATCGAGCATCAAAGGCACGCCGATGTACATGGCGCCCGAGGTGCTAAGCGGACTCGAAGCGACTCGGCGTTCCGATATCTATTCGATGGGCGCCTTGCTGTTCGAGTTGGCCGCTGGCGTGCCACCGCACTACGACGTTGCTGTCGACCAGTTGATCAGCGTGGTGCCCAACCGGGATGCGCCGCCGCTTTCGCACATCGCGCCCGGCATCGACCCGCGCTTCGCGGCGGTCATCGATCGGTGCCTGCGACGCAATCCCGGCGAACGCTTCGCGTCAGGCGAGCAGCTTCTCGAAGCACTAGAGCACATCGCACCGACGAGCGAGCACGCGCTGCCAGAAGGCAATCCGTATCGCGGGCTGTGGGCCTACGAGGCCGAGCACCGGGCGCTGTACTTCGGCCGCCGCGGCGAGACCGGCACCGTGCTGGATCGTCTGCGCAGTGAGCCTGGGGTCATCGTCGTCGGTGACTCGGGCGTCGGGAAGTCCTCGTTCTGCAATGCCGGTCTGCTGCCACTCATTCAAGACGGGATCTTGGACCCCGGCAACGAGTGGGTCTGCATATCGCTCAGCCCAGGCCGTCAGCCCTTCCGGCGACTGCATGAGGCCCTAAATACCGCGCTGGGCAGCTCGCAGAGCACAAACACCTGGCTCGATCGTCTGAGCAGCAGCCCCGAAAGCCTCGCCGAGCTCCTGGCTACCCACCTGCCGGGCAACCGCGCGCTGGTGCTGGTCGTCGATCAGCTGGAAGAAATCCTCTCGGCCCCCAGCGATGAGGCAACCAAGTTCGGCCGCGCGCTCGGCAGCTTGCAGCGGGCATCGTCGCGGGTTCGCCTGATCGCCTCGCTGCGCAGCACCCAGATAACCGGCGTCGCGGCGCTGCCAGGGCTTGCCGACTGGCTCGACAGCAGCATGTATCGCCTGCGGCCACTCAGCGCCGAGCGACTGCGCGAAGCGATCGTCGGCCCGGCGCATGCCAAGGGGTTCTTGTTTCAGCCGAACGGAATCGTCGATCAGCTCGCCGATACCGCAGCGGAGAGCGGGGGTGCGCTACCGCTTCTGGCCCTCACCCTCGCCGAGCTCTGGGAAGCCCGCATCGGCAACGCCATGAGCGAGACCGCGGTGTCGGCGATCGGCGGCCCCAGCGGATCAATCAGCCGGCACGCCGATCACGTGATGGGCACCCTGCTTGGAGATCGCCGACTCCTGGCCCGGCGTCTGCTTTGTGCTCTCGGTCGGCCGCAGGTCAGCCTGGGAGCAAGCGAGCTTCTGGCCGACGATCCGGCGGCGGGCAGCGTGCTGGATCTGCTGGTGCGGACTCGACTGGTTCACGAACGCAGCACGGCCGAGGGAACGCGCTACGAGCTTTCGCACAGCGTGCTCCTGCGCAGCTGGCCGACGCTGCAGCGCTGGATGAGCGACCCCCGCAGCTCGGACCCCAGTCAGCCCGCGATCAGTGCTTCGGCACAGTCGCTGCCAGGGCGTCCACCGCGTCGTCACCTGCTCAAAGCGTTGCTGCTGGTGGGCGGTGGTGCAGCCAGCGCAGCGACGCTGCATGTCCTCCGCGAGCGGCGGCAGCTATCCCACCAAATCGATGAGTTCTTGCGGCAGGCCCAAGGTGAGATGGCGGCCGCGCGCAGCCAGTACGAGAAGCTACAGCAGCTTCGCGAACAGTCGCTGCAGGCTTGGGTAGAGGGGCGCAGCGATGAGGCCAGCCAGCGCTTGGCCGAGACTCGTCCGCTCGCGCTGAGTGCGGAGCGGGCCTTCGCACGGGCCGGCAACCAGCTTGAAGCTGCGCTGCACCTCGACGGCAGCCGGACCGAACTTCGCACACGCTTGGCCGAGGTGCTGTACGAGCGCGCCCTTCTGGCTGAAGCCAGCCAGCAGGAAATGCTGCAAGAAGATCTGCTGCAGCGCCTAGCCCTGCACGACAGCGGGGGCCAGAGGCGAAGTCAGTGGCAGCAGGCGGCGCGCTTGGTCGTCGCCACCACTCCAGCGGTCCTCACGGTGCGGGTGACGCTGTACGGCCAGAGCGCCGACCTACGCTGGCTGCCGATGAGCACCTGGAGTCTGGGGACCAGCCCGCTGCCGGCCAGCGAACTCTCGGCGGGCACCTACGTCCTGCATGCCAGTGCACCGGGCTATGGCGAGCACAGCCTGGCCGTGGTCCTGCATCGAGGCAGTGAACGACAGGTGCAGCTTAGCCTGCCGTCGTCGGGAGACCGCCGATGAACGCCGCCTTTTTCAGAGTGTGGCTGGGTCGTGTTACCCAGCGAATCCCTCGCGAGGAACATCGTGATGTCGCAAAGTCCTAGCGCTCCTTCGCAGTGGTCGATGCCGCATGCGTTCGACGGCTACCGCGTGCTGATGACGCTCGGCGAAGGTCCGCGCAGCCAGGTCTGTCTTGGGCACGACACGGTGCTCGATCGCCCAGTCGTCATCCGATTTCTGAGCCTCACTTCATCGGATAGCAGCACTCGCGATCACTTCTTCGCCGAAGCCCGAGCCGCTGCGCGCATTCAACATCCGAATGTCATGACGGTGTATCGGGTTGGCGAAGTGGGCGGCCGCTCGTACCTGATCTCGGAGTACGTGCAGGGTCAGCTGCTCAGCACCATCAACAAACCGATGTCCGTCCGCAGCACGCTGCACTGCGCCCTGGGCATGGC
>DAORCZ010000870.1:0-3934 GCA_035345735.1 Pseudomonadota bacterium
CGAGGACGACCGGCGCTTCCCTCGACGCAGCTTTTGCGGCATGTTGCCCGCCGCTGGGGTCGCACAGACGGAGCCGCTCGCTCGGCCCGCGACGGCCCCCCGGGAGAATCCATGCCTACCCCCCCTCGACCTGCTCGCTCCCTCCGTCGGCTTCCCGCTTGGGCCTGCGGTCTCTTACTGACGACGGCGCTGCACTGTCAGCCCTCGGCCGGTCCGCCAGTGACGCTGACCCGCGATGACTACGCCCTGCGCTTTGAGCCCGGCAGCTTGCAGCTTGAGCTTCAGCGTGGAGGTCAGAGCCTGCTGCGCTTGCCCGCCGATGCGCTGACGCTGGGCTTCGTCGAAAAGGTCGATGAGCGCACGAGCTACGATCCCTGGCCGCTCGTCGATGACGGCGCGCTGTTTGGCTACACGCCGCCAGCCGGCCTGACCTGGGAGTCGCCGCGCTCGGCCACCGTCGAGTCGGTCTCCGACAGCAGCCTGCGCCTGCAGCTTGTCTACCCCAGCGGCGAGGCGCAGCTTGACATCGAAGCGTCGGGGAGCGGGCGCTATCGCCTGCGACTTGTGCCGGGACGCGGCGCCGAGCGGCTGGCCTACTACCGCCTGCGCGCCGGGATCGATGCCGGCGAGGGCCTCTATGGGCTCGGAAGTTCCGAGGACGACGTCAATCACCGCGGCAAGCGGCGCGCCATGCAGATCGAAGCGATGGCCGATACCGAGAGCGGCTACAACGACGCCCACGTGCCGATCCCACTGGCCATCGGCACCACCGGCTGGGGCCTGTTCGTCGAGAGTCGTCATCCCGGGGCCTGGGACATGGCAAGCAGCGCCCCCGACCGCATCGAGACGACGTGGGGCACCGGCCAGGACTCCAAGCAGGGGCTGGTCTTTCACCTGTTTGCGGCGGCGCGCCCGCTCGACATCACGCAGAAGTATTACGAGGTCACGGGAGCCCCGGGGCTGCCGGCCCGCTGGGCGCTGGGGCCGTGGCTGTGGCGCGACGATGCGGTCAGTCAGGCGCAGATCCTCGCCGACTGCCAGACCATGCGCGATCTCGACCTGGCGGATAACGGCATCTGGGCCGATCGCCCGTTCGCCAGCGGCATGAGCTCTTTTGACTTCGATCCGCGCACGTTCCCCGACGCGCCCGACATGATCCGCAAGGTGCACGATCTGGGCTTCGCGTTCGCGCTGTTCCACACGCCGTACATGGACGATGCCGACCCCGCGACCGCGACGCTGTCGGCCGAAGCCAAGAGCCGCGGCTACTACCCACCGCAGGTCGGCCTGCTGATCTCGAAGTGGGGACAGCCGATCGACTTCACCAATCCCGCGGCGTTTGATTGGTGGAAGACGCTGGTCCGTCGCTACTCGGATCTGGGCGTCAACGGCTACAAGCTGGACTACGGCGAAGACATCCTGGTCGGCCTGCCGGGCTTCCGCAATGTCTGGCGAATGTTCGATGGCAGCGACGAGCGCACCGCGCACGCGACCTACAAGCTGCAGTACCATCGCGTGTTCCGCGAGACGCTGCCCGAAGACCAGTCCTTCCTGCTGTGCCGCGTCGGCGCCTACGGCGATCAGAAGTACGGCTGCGTGATCTGGCCGGGCGATATGGACGCCAACTTCGCGCGCTACGGCGAGCGCAAGCGCGAACGCGGCGGCAAGGAATACACCGCCATCGGCGGCCTGCCCGCGACGGTGATCTATGGCCTGTCGCTCGGCCCCTCGGGCTATCCCTTCTATGGCGCTGACACCGGCGGCTATCGCCACGCGCCACCGACCAAAGAGGTCTACGTCCGCTGGTTCGAACAGACTGCGCTTTCGTCCGTCATGCAGGTCGGCACCAACAGCGACAACGTCCCCTGGGAGACGCCGCCGAGCACCGACTTCGACGCCGAAGTGCTGACGCTCTATCGCACCTACGCTCGGCTGCACCTGCGGCTGTGGCCGTACGAGTGGACGCTGGCCACCCGCATCGCCGCCGACGGCCACCCCATCCAGCGCCCGCTCGGCCTGGCCTATCCCGAGCTCGGTCAGCACCCCAGCGACGTCTACCTGTTCGGCGACGATCTGCTGGTGGCGCCGGTGGTCGATGAAGGCGCGACGCAGAAGCGCGTGGTGTTTCCGCCGGGGCGCTGGGTCGATTACTGGCAGGGCACGTCGTACAGCGGACCGCAGACCGTCACCGTCGCCGCGCCGCTGCAGGTGCTGCCGCTTTACCTGCGCGAAGGCGGCATCGTGCCACTCCTGCGCCCGACGATCGACACGCTGCGGCCGACCACGCAGCCAACCCGCATCGACTCGTACGCCACCACCCCGGGCGTGCTGTATCCCCGCGTCGTCCCTGGTCCCGCGTCGAGCTTCACGCTGTTTGACGGCACCGAGCTAGGCCAAGAAGCCGCCGCCGATCACCTGACCCTGTCGGCCAAGTCCGGGCGCGAGTTTCAGTCCGGTGTGCTGTTTGAAGTCCTGGCCATCGGCGACCGTCCCGGCTCGGTGCGCGAGGGCAGCACGGCGCTCCCCGAAAAGACGAGCTTGGCTGAACTAGAAGCCGTCGAGAGCGGCTGGTTCTTTGATCCGGCGCGGGCCGGCTCGCTGTACGTGAAGGTGACGGCCGGCAGCCACCTCGTCGAAGTCGGTGGCCTGCGCCGCCGCTAAGCGAGCCCTCCTGATGGGAAGCGATCGATCCCGTCCATCTACGGCAACTGCGACGAGCGGGGACCCGCCGCCCGCGAGCGGGGCGAACCGCCTAGCGCAAGCTCCGCTGCCGCTCTTAACGGCGCTCGCGCTGCTCGGCTTTGCCGCCAACTCGCTGCTCTGCCGCGTGGCGCTGCTGCGACCGCCGCGCATCGATGCCTTGAGCTTTTCGCTCTTGCGACTGCTCGCGGGAGCGCTGACCCTGCTGCTCTTTTCCGGCTGGCCCCGCGCCCACCGCCACGCCTCGCCACGCGGCGTCTTGGCCCTCGTTGTTTACATATTCGCTTTTTCGCTGTCGTACCTGCGCATCGGGGCCGCGCTGGGAGCGCTCCTCTTGTTTGGTGCGGTGCAGGTGACAATGCTGTCGGCTGCGCTGGCCCGCGGCGAGCGCCTGCAGCCGCGCACCTGGCTCGGCCTGCTCTTCGCCGTCTCTGGCGTGGTCTGGCTGGTCTCACCCGGCGTCGGTGCGCCCGATCTGCTCGGCAGCGCGCTCATGCTGCTGGCGGGGATCGGCTGGGGCGGCTACTCGCTGCTCGGCCGGCGCTCGACCGATGCCCTGGGCACCACCGCTGGCAACTTCGTCTACGCCACCGCGGTCGCGCTGATGGTCGGAGGCGGACTCTTCGCGCTGAGCACGCAGCATCCGCCGCTGGCCGCCCGCCTGGGTCTGTCGGCAGGCCAGCTGGTCTGGACGCAATCCGGCCTCCTCTTCGCCCTCGCTTCTGGCGCGCTGGCCTCGGGCCTGGGCTATGCGATCTGGTACAGCGCCGTGCCGCGCCTGGGAGCTAGCCGCGCCGCGATCGTGCAGCTTCTCGTCCCCGTCCTTGCCGCCAGCCTCGCCGTTCCGCTGCTGGCCGAGGCCGTCTCGTTGCGCCTGATCGGGGCGGGAGCCCTGGTGCTGTTCGGCGTCGGCTTGGCGCTGCGACGTTAGCTGCGCGAGCCATCGCTTTCGCCCGCAGCTGAACTACCGCGGCATCGCCCCACTGCAGCACAGCGCGCCGCCAACGGCATCCAGCGCCGCGTCATGGGCCAGGTCACCCAGGCCGTCCCGGCACGCCCAGGCTCCGCTCTGCGGACAGCGCAGCGCGTGGGTCAGCGAATGACAGCCGGGCGCGTTTAGCGAGATCGCCTCGGCCGGTGTGCCACAACCGAGGATCGCGCGCTCGCCACTGCCTGGTGCGGGGTTGCAGATCGCATCGACGCCCGCGCCGCCCACCCCGTTCTGCACGGCCAG
>DAORCZ010000871.1:0-3931 GCA_035345735.1 Pseudomonadota bacterium
CGCCTATGCCCGCCTGTACTGGTCGGGCACCGAGACGATGATGACCCAGGTCGATTCCCAGGTTGTGCTCGACCGCCCGGGTACCGCCGGCTCGCAGAGCACGCTGCTCGCCGCCGGAACCGACTTCCAGCGCGCTTTCGAGTCGTATCAGGGCACCGCCGACGTCACCTCGATCGTGCAAAAGCTCGGCTCGGGCGCCTATCGCTTGACCGGGGCCGCCAAGACCAACGCCGTCGACCGAGATAGCGACAACAACTACGTCGGCTGGGGCCTGGTCGTCGTCTACAAGCGTGACAGCGAGCGCCTGCGCAGCGTCTCGGTGTGGGACGGCCTGACCTTCGTGACCGTGGGTCTGCCCAGCAACTTCACGGTGCGCGGCTTTGCTGTCCCGACGGAGGGGCCGGCCGATTCGAAGCTTGGCGTCATCGCCTACGAGACCGATCACGACAAGACCGGCGACACCCTGTCGTTCAAGGGCACGCGACTTTCCGACGGCGAAGCGGGATCAGATCTGAACTTCTTTAACGGCACCCGCAGCCGCCTGGGCCAGCCGCAGAGCGCAGCCGGTGACCTGCCGCGGATGAGTGGCCAGATGGCCAGCATGCAGGGCATCGACCTCGACGTCGTCGATATCACCTCGGCGCTGTCGGCTGGCGATACCTCGGCCGCGGTCGATCTGTCGGCTGGCAACGGACCGACCTACGACACGTTCTATCTCGGCGCGCTGGTCACGGCGATCACCAGCAAGAAGCCGATCCTTGACGTCACGCTGACTGTGCCGCAGGGGACCTCGCCCCTGCCCGGTGACAGCGTCGAGTACACGGTGACGGTGCGCAACGTCGGCGACGATGCGGCCAGCAACGTAGTCATCGAGCAAAAGCTGCCGCCCGGGCTGAGCTACGTCAACGACTCGGTTCGGCTGGGCAGCGGCAGCAGCTTCGTCAGCAAGACCGATGCGCCCGGCGATGACGAGGTCGATTACGACGCCGCCAACAACCTGCTGCGCATCCGCATTGGCTCGGGCGCAAGCTCGGCCCAGGGCGGTACGCTGTCGACCCAGGATGCCGCGGTGGCCGCCAAGTTCGTGCTGCGCGTCGCGGATACGGCGTCGGGCCAGGTGAAGAACCAGGTCGCGGTCACCGCGCTGCCGCAGTCGCACCCGGAAGCCGGCGCTTCGACCTACCTGTCGACCAATGCCGCCGGGGCCCCGCCCAGCCAGCCGACGGTGCTGGTGGTGCGTGAGTGCATGACCAACTTCGACTGCACGATCAACGCGCCGGTCTGCGACAGCGGCACCTCGCCGCACCGCTGCACCGATGCCTGCAGCAGCGACAACGACTGCCAGAACGCTTCCGGCGGCAAGGACATCTGTGGCGACGGTGCCAAGTGCGCGCAGTGCTCGCCGACCAAGAAGGGCGCTTGCCAGGCCAACGGCCAGGGCTCGGCCTGCTTGGCCAGCGGGCTGTGCGGCTGCATGAGCGATGCCGACTGCGGCGGCCGGGCCTGCAACCTGGCGACCAACACCTGCCCGAATCCGAGCGCGGATCTGGCGGTCCTGGTCAGTGCCGATCCCGATCCTGCCGACATCAGCCAGCCGCTGACCGCCAAGATCAGCGTCACCAACAAGGGCGCGGCGGCGGCTCCCAGCGGCATCCGCATCACCTTCCAAGTACCGTCGGGCGGCGCGGTCGGTCCGGTCACGGCTAGCTCGGGCTGGCGCTGCACGCCTTCCACCGACATCATCCGCTGCGTCTACAACCGGCCGATCGCCGTCGGGGCGACGACGCCGGAAATCCAGGTTGCGGTCACGCCGCTCATGCCGAGCGACCCGAGCAGCAAGGGCCCGTCTCAGTTGGTGCTGCAGGCCAGCGTCGCTTCCGACGTCTCGGTCGATCCCAACCCCGCCGATAACGAGGCCAAAAAGACCGTGCAGCTAGGTCGCTACCGCGTCGCGGGCGGCGGCTTTGGCTGCCAGGTGGCGCATGGCAGCGCGGCGGCGGGATGGTTTGCCACGGCGGCTCTCTTGCTTCTCTCTCTTTTGGCGCGGCGGCGCCGGGGCTAACGGAGGACTCACGTGCGTCGCGCGATACAGATTTCGCTAGTGGCTGGTCTGGCTGTCGGCCCCGCGCTCGCTGGGTCGGCCCAGGCGCAGCCGCTTTCCGGGTTTCAGCTGAACCGCTATGAGCCGACGGCGGCCGGCGAGTGGTCCTTTGCAGTCGACCACCCCTGGTACTCCGCCACCCGGCGCTTCGCGGTCGGCATGACCATGAACTACGCCCACCAGCCGCTGGTCCTGGGCTTGGTGACGGACTCGGGCTTTCAGCAGACCTCGCCGCTGATCTCGAACCTGTTCATCGGTCACATCGATGGAGCGGTGTCGTTTCTCGACCGCATCCTGCTCTCCGCCTCGCTACCGGTGACGCTGGCCGAGACCGGTTCGGCAGGACACGGGGCGAGCATTGGTGATCCGCGGATCGGCGCCCTGGCCCGCATCTGGGGTCAGCCGCTGGGCAGTGTGGTGTCGATCAGCGCCGGTGCAAACCTGTGGATTCCGCTGCGCGCCGGGGGCGGCGATGCCCTGCCCGCGACGTCGAGCGATCAGCAGGTGCGGGTGCTGCCCAAGGTGGTGGTCGGTGGCCTGTGGCGACGGCTGCTGTGGTCGGCGACAGCCGGCGTGTTGATTCGTCAGGAAGCCGTGCTGAACGGGCTCTCCGTCGGCAATGCCGATGTCGCGCGCGTCGGCAGCGAGCTTCAGCTCGGCCTTGCCGCTTCGTACTTTGATGCCGAGCGGCGCTTTTCGTTCGGTCCGGAATTCATGATCTCGACGACGGTGAGCGGCGAGACGGCGGCCACGCGCTACGGCACCAGCTTGGAAGCGCTGTTCGGCGGCCAGTACAACATCGCCCGCATGATCCAGGTCGGCTTGGCGGCCGGCGTGGGCTTTGTGCGCCAGCCGGGTACGCCGGATGCGCGAGCCCTTTTGCGCGTCGCTTACGCACCGTTTGGTCAGCCGCAGAAGCCCAAGGTCAAAGACACCGACGGCGATGGCATCCCGGATAACGAAGACGCCTGCCCGCGCGAGCGTGGCCTGCGCACCGGTGACGCCTTTACCCACGGCTGTCCGCCGAAGGCCAAGGTGGTGGTGCTCGACCGCGATCGCGACGGCATCCCCGATGGCGAAGACCTGTGCCCCGACGTACCGCAGGGGTCGCGGCCGGATGCCGAAAAGCGCGGCTGCCCGGCTCCTGCGACGCCGCCGCCGGATCGCGATGGCGACGGCATCATCGATCGCGAAGATCAGTGCCCCGACGTGCCGCAGGGTCCGCAGGCGGATGCGGCGCGCAAGGGCTGCCCGGCCCAGGACAGCGACAAGGACGGCGTCGTTGATGCCCTCGATCAGTGTCTGTTCGAGCCGGCCGGTCTGTTCCCCGATCCCAACGCACCGGGCTGCCCGCTGTCGGACAAGGACGGCGATCAGGTGCCCGACGTGCAGGATGCCTGCCCGAAGAAGGCCGGCGCACCGCACCCCGATCCCAAGCGCAACGGCTGCCCGTCGCTGGTCGAGGTCAAGGGCGGCCAGATCGTCATCCTGCGGCAGGTGTTCTTCGGCCCCAATGCCGACAACATCCTGACCAAGAGCTACCCCGTGCTGCAGGGCGTGGTCGATGTGCTGCTCGCCGTGCCCACCATCAAGCGGGTTGGCATCGAAGGGCACACCGACGCCGGCGGCAAGTTCGCCAGCAACCTCGACCTGTCCGAGCGCCGCGCCAAGAGCGTGCTGCGCTGGCTGGTCAGCCGCGGCATCTCGCCGGATCGCCTGGAAGCCAAGGGCTATGGCCCGACGCGTCCGATCGCCACCAACAAGACCAACGCCGGCCGAGCCAAGAACCGCCGCGTCGAGTTCCATATCCTCGACAACTCGGCTCCCGGG
>DAORCZ010000872.1:0-3931 GCA_035345735.1 Pseudomonadota bacterium
TCCCGGTGCCCAAGCCCAAGGCAGACACCGCCGATCCGTTCAACATCGAACAGGCCAAGCTGGGCCTGGGCAAGTTCCCGCCGCAGCCGGAGCTATTTATCAACACGGCGCGCACCAGCGGCCACTTGACCAATATCGCGCTGGCGGCGCTGATCAGCGCGTCCGGCTACACCCTGCAGGAAGTGCAGAGCCTGTGGAACTCGGGCGACATCACGGATCAGAGCACCTACATCGTGCTGACGCACGGGCTCTTGCCGCCACGGGAGACGCTGCGCTATGTCTACAGCGGCGAGCTGCTCAACCCGCAGCTTCCGCTAGTGCCCAAGCCGTCGCAGAACGACACCGAGGCCGCGCGCTACATCGAGCAGGGGCAGTCCTTCGTCGTCAATGCGCCGCAGGGCTTCCGGGTCTATGTATTCTGCTCGGGGCCGTCGCTGGTCGAGGGACGCACGCTGCCCGAAGAACTCGGCAGCGGGGCGGCGTCGGTGTCGCTGCACGTCGCGCGGCACACCATCGGCAGCACCAAGTCGGATAACTCGGTCGATCACACCTTCAGCTTTGTGCTGCGGCTGGTGTCGGTGACCCGCGACTTTC
Source organism: Pseudomonadota bacterium (assembly GCA_035345735.1). Classification (GTDB taxonomy): domain Bacteria; phylum Myxococcota_A; class Polyangia; order Palsa-1104; family JAEUJZ01; genus JAEUJZ01. Next base: position 595 of record DAORCZ010000872.1, read on the forward strand.
CGCTCATCGCAAGCGGAGTGCTGCGCTTTGTCGCCAGGGCGGAGCTCATCCGAATCTAGGCCCGCGGGGGGCTGTCTGTCAGGTGGCAACATGGACGGGAAAATCCTGATTCCGCTGCTGGCGCTGCCGTTCCTGATCCGGCGGACAGGCAGCCCCCCGGATGATCGTAGAGTCGACCGCGGCGCAGCGACTCGCGACGAGAGGCCGCCGATCGAGGCCGTCACCCTGCCACCGACGTTCCGCAAGATGAACGCGCGCACGGCAAGCCTGGACGCGATCGTGCTGCACTGTACCGAGGGGGGCGGCGACGCTCGGAAAAGCGCCTTACATGCGCTGATCCCCGTCGAGGTAGGAGGACGCAGAGCCAGCTTTCACAACGTCATCGGTCGAGACGGAACCATCGTGCAAGTGGTTCCGTGGGAGCGGCAAGCCTGGCACTGCACATCGATGCCTGGGCTGATGGCAATTGGCTGGAACAACCGCAGTATCGGGATCGAGCTGTGCGCATTGCCGACGCAGACTCTGACCGCGCCGCAAGAGCGCTCTCTGGTGCGCCTGGTGCGGTATCTGCTCCGACGGTACGCAATCCCCTGGCAGAACGTGACCGCCCATCGGTTCACCGGAGCCAACACAAGCTGCCCGGATTCTCTGTGGCGCACTCGCGATGAGCTTGAGCGATGGAAACAGAAGCACCTCAGATAGGAAGTGGATCTATGCGGGAACTATTGAATCGGACCAAGGAGCGACTCCGCGCGCGACGAGCAGAGAAGGATTCTCCCCCAAGCTCGGCGGCGCAGAACCCCAACGACCTGCAGTCGGTCGACGGGATCATGAACTCTGCGGCGCGCCTTGGAACCCTCGCGTTTGCAGTGTGGGCGGCCAAGACCGTGGGCGAGATCTGGAACGCGGGCAAGAAGGAACTGGAGGACGAGCGCCGCGCCGCGCGAAATGAAGAAAAGGCCCGCCGCGACCTCGCCGAGACGCAGAAGCGCAGCGACGAGAAGGACACCGCAGCGATCCGCCGCGACATCCGCAAGGATTGGGTGGAGCGCGAGCGCAAGAACCTGCCGCCCGCCCCCAAGAGCATCCGCGGCCACTGGGAGGGACATGTCTTCATTCCCAACGAGCAGCCGGGCAAGGCAGCCCCCGGGACGAGCGGCGCCCGGCCCAAATCCCCGACGAAGACCCCGCCCAAGGCGAAGACCTCACCCAAGACGAAGACCTCACCCAAGGCCGCGGGAGGTTGACCATGCAGACTCGGGCCTGGCAGGACGCCGCCATCGGCTGGGCGCTGAGCCAAAGCGGTCACCGCCTTATTCAAGCCCCACCGGGCACCGGCAAGAGCTACGTCGGCTACATGATTGCTGCGCGCTGGCTTACGGCCAGCCCGCGGAACCGCGTGTTCTGGGCGGCGCCGAGCATCGCTCTGTGTGAGCAAGCCCAGGCGAGGGCCTGGCGCTACGTCGGGACGCCGGCTTTTCTATGCCGTGCTGCGCTCCGGGCGCCGCTGGGCGCTCGCTTCGTCGTGACCACGCATCAGAGCGCGATCCGGTATCTGTCCGCCGCGCGCGCTACGGACCTTCTGATCTTCGACGAAGCGCACCACGCCAATCAGCACGCGCTCGCCAACTTCGCGACCTGCGCGCGGCATACGCAGTGCCTGGGCCTGAGTGCTTCCCCGTGGTCTGCAGGATGTGAGCGGGCGTTCCCGCAGCGCTGGGTTTATCCGCTGACCCAGGCTCTGGCCGACGGCGTGCTTGTGCCGCCCAGCCTCTATGAGGGCGCCCCGCGCGACTCGGTGCCCTACACGTTGCATTTTGTTGACTCGGTGCTTGAGGCGCGCAGGGCGGCGAAGCGCAGCGACGCTCTCTGCTTCGTCGAGGCCGACCCGGTTCATACGCTGGCACCGTGGCTGGCGGGTCGCGTCTCCGACCTGTATGTCTGCGGGCGGCTCGGGGAGGGTTACGACGTGCCAGCCTGCGCTCGCGTGGTCATCCATCGCGAGACCAAGAGCCCGATCTGGATCTATCAAGCCGTCGGTCGCGCACTGCGCCGACACGCGAGCAAGCAGCACGGGGAGGCTTACGGAATCCGCGGCTCGACGGCGGACGCGCTGTGGTGCGCGCTGCTGCTGGCTGACTCTCGACGATCGGATTTGTTCTCAGAAGAGAAGAGAGAAACTTCACAAGGAGCAATCGCAAATACTCACGCAGCGATTGCGGGATAGGAGAAAGCACATGGCCAAGAAAGCAGAAAAACAGCCGACTGAAGAAGATCTCATGAACCGTCCAGCGAAGCAGCATTTGGTGAAGATCACGACGACCAAGAAGAAGAATCCCCGGACCTGGGTCGTGATCTATCGGCTGGTCGACGGTCCGCCCATGGGCGCCGAGAAGGCCGCCGAGCGCAAGAAGGCGAAAAAGCAGAAAGCGGACACATCGAAATAAGCTCCCCATCCAGAGCCTGCTACAAACTGCGAGAGTTCCTTTCTTTACCATTCGCAGTCGCAAAAACTACAAAATAACTCGGACTGATTCCCACTTGATACCTTCTTGTGAAGGAGAGAGCATCCGCGAATAATACGCCGATGCATACGACCCTTCCGCGAATCCTCGCGCACATCTTCGCCCCGCCTGGCATACCCAGCAAAGAGGCTGCCCGCCTGCAGAGCCGGATGTCGGAAATATGTCAGGCCCAAGGCCGCGTGCTCGTCGGCGTCATCGTCGATCGCGGGCCACCCAGAATCGACCCCGCTGCTCACATCTCGCTGCAGCGCATGGCATTCGGCGATGCCGACGAGCTGATCGTCGTTCAGATGCCAGGCGTACGCCGCTCTCGCGAGAATCCCGATGCGCTTCTGTCCCAGCTCGAGCGCCCCGTCCAGATCTTCAGTACGGCGCAGCTCGCATGCCGGAAGCTCCTGCTTCGTGGCAGCCTATACACGCCGCGGCAGACCCTTGGCGATGCAGCAGACCTCGCCCGCGTGCTGCGCGCTGAAGGCATGAGTTTTCAAGACGTCGCCGACCGCTTGAACGCCGACGGTTTTCGGACCTCCCGCCGGTGCTTGTGGTCCTCGGAGGCCGTGTTCAAGCTACTGGCGTGCAGCGTCGGGGAAGTCCGGCGAGTCGCGATGGAACAATCGCCAGGGGCTTAACGAATCATTGCGCAATGGGCTTTGCGAACTCGCGCCGGCGCAGATATCGACATAACAGAAGATTGCATATCGGCGCGGCGGCGGGCGCCGCATGTAGGCCCCGCGGACGCGCGGCGCGCCATGCGCCGTACACAGCACACCTTTGGCGCTCGTAGCTGCAAGGTAGGCGATCGCCTGCTTGCC
>DAORCZ010000873.1:0-1180 GCA_035345735.1 Pseudomonadota bacterium
CATGCCGCCGCTTTACGAAGGCAGCATCCTGTACATGCCGACGACGCTGCCGGGCCTGCCCGCAACCGAGGCGGCGCGTCTGCTCAAGACGCAAGATCAGATCCTGCGGCGTTTTCCAGAAGTGCAGACGGTGTTCGGCAAGGCTGGGCGGGCTGAGACGGCGACTGATCCAGCACCGCTTTCGATGATGGAGACCACGGTCGTGCTCAAGCCCGAGACCGAGTGGCGCAAGAAAGCGCGCTGGTTTTCGTCCTGGGCACCGGCGCCGCTCCGCGCGCTCTTGGGCAACCTCTGGCCCGAGCACATCTCGCACGAGGAGCTGGTCAGTGAGATGGATCAGGCGCTGCGCATTCCCGGCACCTCGAATGCGTGGACCATGCCGATTAAGGCTCGCATCGACATGTTGTCGACCGGTGTGCGAACGCCAATCGGCATCAAGGTGATCGGCAGCGAAGCCGCTGACATCGAGCGCATCGGCATCCAGGTCGAGTCGATCTTGCGGGGCGTAGCGGGTACACGCTCGGTGTTTGCCGAACGCTCGACCGGGGGATCGTTCGTCGACATTGATCTGCGGCGCGGCGATCTCGCCCGCTATGGGCTGAGCGTCGAAGAGGTCAATGCCGTCATCGCTACCGCAGTCGGCGGTGAGACCGTGACTACCACCATTGAAGGGCGAGCGCGCTACTCAGTCAGCGTGCGCTACCCGCGCGAACTGCGGCAGAACCCCGAGCAGCTGGGCCGCGTGCTGGTACCCACGGCGACCGGGCAGCAGATTCCGCTCGCGCAGCTGGCCGATCTGCGCCTGACCTCGGGCCCGGCGATGCTGCGCAACGAAAACGGCCTGCTGACGTCCTATGTCTACGTCGATTTCGATACCAGCCAGATCGATATCGGACGCTATGTCGCAGCAGCCAAGGCCGCCGTCGCTGAAAAGCTGCCGCCCCGCCCCGGCTATACCCTGCTGTGGAGCGGTCAGTACGAAAACCTTCTGCGCGTGCGCGAGCGCTTGCAGATCGTCGTGCCGGTCACGCTGCTTCTGATCTTCTTGCTTTTGTACGGCTCGACGCGCTCGGCGGTGAAAGCCAGCATCGTGCTCTTGGCGGTGCCGTTCTCGGCGGTCGGCGCGGTGTGGCTGCTCTATGGGCTGGGCTACAACCTGTCGATCGCGGTGTGGGTGGGC
>DAORCZ010000873.1:1280-3929 GCA_035345735.1 Pseudomonadota bacterium
ACGTCCTTCGGGCTTGAGCTCTTGGTCTATCCGGCGGTCTATCTGCTGTGGAAGGGGCGTCGGTTAGCGACCTAGTTTCTTCGGATTCAGCAGGCGGACAAGCTCAGGCTCGCTGCCGGCCAGCTTGGGACGATCGAGGAAGTCGAGCACCGAAAGGACCTGCATCGCCGCCGGATCGCCCCCTCGGGCCTTGCTAAGGGCCAGACGCAGGCCGTCGAAGTGGGTGGTGGGCTGCTTGCCTTCGAAGAGTCCTTGAAACTCGCGCTGCAAGCGGGTGCTCCACAGCGTCGTTGTATTCCCGCGGAGGTTGCCCAGGCGGGCCGCCGACCACAGCAGGGCAGCGATGGTCAAGCGACTGCTCTTGTCGGTCTGCGCCGTTACGACCGCTGGTCCGCTGCGCAGCGCGTCCGCGAACTGCCCCACGGCGATCTGCACCTGCAACAGCGTGATCGCCGCGCCCAGGTGTTTGGGCGAAAGCTGTAGCGCAGCGATGCTGGGGAAGTACGCGGCAGCCGGCGACTGCAGGTGCTCCAGCGCGACGATTCCTAGCTCGGCGAGCGCGTCGGCCCGGACTTCTCCTTCTTGAGGGGTCACGCGTTTGAGCAGCGCGGCCACTTCCTGCAGACGACCGACCAGGATCGAGGGATCGCGACCTGCATCGGCCACCGCCATACCGAGTGCGATGTGTGGCAGCTTCAGTGGATCACCGACGGCCATCACATCATCAAAAGCCTGCTCGTAGCGGGCTTTGGCGGCTGAGATATCGCCGGCCTGCCAGGCATAGACACCGGCCCAGAAGTGGATCATGCGGTCATCCCAGCGCACCGGCGGGGCGGGCCGCGGCACCTGGGCGGCACAGCTCGCCAGGTCGACGGTGTTGACCGGCAGCGAGGTCGGCGCTAGCGCCTGCAGACCCGGCAGGTTGGGACGGCGGCAGCGCAGGAAGAAGGCCAGCTCATTGGGCGGACGGGTCTCGACGCCGGTCGGCCAGACGCGGGCCGTACCGTCTTCGCTCGTGGTGACGAGGTAGCGTCCATCCTGGCTGAAGCGGGCGCTGAGCACGTTGTCGCCGTGGCCGCGCAGAATGCGCAGCAGCCGGCCGGTCTCCGCCGACCACAGGCGCGCCGTCTGGTCTTCGCTGGTGGTGACGACGCGCTGGCTATCGCGGCTGAACTGCACCGACAGTAGCGCGCGGGTGTGCCCGACCATCTCGCCCAGCGGATCGCCGGACTGTGCATCCCACAGCCGAGCGGTGCGATCGTCGCTGGCCGTCACCACTCGGCTACCATCTGGGCTGAAGCGGGCACCGATCAGCACGTCCTCATGACCGCGCAGGACCAGCACAGAGTTAATGCGGCTGCCGTGCACGCTGTAGATGCGGGCGGTGCGATCGGTGCTCGCGGTGACCACCCGTTTGCCGTCGGGGCTGAACTCTGCGCTGACCACCCAGTTGCCGTGCCCATCAAGCTCTGCGAGCAGGCGGCCGCTTTGGGCATCCCAGATGCGGGCGGTGCGGTCTTCGCTGGCAGTGACGACCCGCTTGCCATCTGGGCTGAAGCGGGCACTGAGGACTTTGAAGTCGTGGCCGCGTAGCTCGGCGACCAGCTTGCCGCTGTCGGCGTCGAAGATGCGGCCCTGATTGTCCCAGCAAGCGGTGACGATGCGTGTGCCATCGGGGCTGAAGTGGGCGTCGGAGACCCGGTCCTCGTGACCGCTCAGCTGCAAGCGACGCTCGCCGGTCTCGGCGTTCCATACCCGCACGCTGCGGTCGGCGCTGGCCGTCAGAACCCACTTGCCGTCGGGGCTGATGTCGAGCGCCGAGAGGTTGTCGCTGTGGCCGACCATCTCTTCCAGCGGACGGCCGCTGGCGCGATCCCAGATCTCGAGGGTGTGATCGCGGCTGGCGGTGATGACGTGGCCGCCGTCCGGTGTGAACAGCGCATCGCTCACCGCCTGGCGATGTCCGCGCAGGATGATCGAAAACGTCTCGTGTCCCAGGTCCCAGATGCGGGCGGTACCGTCGCTGCTTCCGGTGACGACGCGGCCGCCGTCGGCCGAGAAGGCGATGCTTTGGATCCGGTCGCTGTGGCCGCGCAGTTCGGACAGCGGGCGCCCGCTTGCGGCATCCCAGATCCGGCTGGTGCGATCCCAGCTGGTGGTGAGGAGGCGACCGCCATCGGGGCTGAATGCGATCGCCGTGATCGCATCGGTGTGTCCCTTCAGCTCAGCCACCAGTCCACCCGAGGCGCTGTCCCACAGCCGGGCTGTTCCGTCGCGGCTGGCGGTGAGCAGGCGATGACCGTCGGGGCTGTAGGTCGCGGCGATGACCGCTTTGCTGTGACCGTGCAGCTCGTACAGCTCCTTGCCGCGCTGCGACTCCCAGACGCGCGACGTCGTATCTTCGCTGGCCGTCAGCACGCGTCGCCCATCGGGGGAAAACGTCGCGGCATAGACCGGGCGGGTATGGCCGTAGAGCTCGGCGATGGGCAGGCCGGTCTTGATGTCCCAGATGCGAGCGGTGGTGTCCTGACTCGCTGTGACCAGTCGCTTGCCGTCGCTGCTGAAGGCCGCCGACTGCACCCAGCGGGTATGGCCGTCTAGGCGCCACAGCGGTCTTCCGCTGGCCGCTTCCCAGATGCGCGCGGTGCC
>DAORCZ010000874.1:0-3927 GCA_035345735.1 Pseudomonadota bacterium
CATAGGCATCGCGCACCGTCACACCACGGCGCAGGCGACCGGCTAGCTCGGCGCGAAGCTGCGTCACCATCTGCGCCGCGATCAGCGAGTGCCCGCCCAGATCGTGAAAGAAGTCGTCTTCGACCGAGACCTGCGGGACGCCGAACACGCGCGCAAAGACCGCCGCGACCACGCCTTCTAGCGCACCTTCTGGCGGCACGATGTGGGCGTGGACGCGGACCAGCGCGGCGACGGGCGCCGGCAGCCGTGCACGATCGACCTTGCCGCTCGCCAGCATCGGGAGCTCGGGCAGCACATCCAGGTGGCCGGGGATCATGTAGGGCGGCAGCCGCGCCTCCAGCGTCGCCAGCACCGAGCCGCGATCGAGCTCGCCCTGCCCGTCGCGCAAAAGGACATACGCCGCCAGCTCCTGCAGACCTTCGCGGCTGTGCAGCTTGACGCTGGCCGAGCGGATCTGCGGATGTTCGAGCAGCACCGACTCGATCTCAGCCAGCTCAACGCGATAGCCGCGGATCTTGACCTGGCTGTCGATGCGGCCAAAAAACTCCAGGTTGCCGTCGCCCCCCCAGCGCACGAGATCGCCGGTGCGATACAGCCGCAGCGGCTTGACCGCGCCCGACTCAGCGGGCAGAAGACCGGTCAGCTCGACGAAGCGCTCGGCGGTCAGGTCGGGACGGCGGAAGTAGCCGCGGGCCAGCGTCTGCCCCGCAACGTACAGCTCCCCCTTTTCCCCCTCGGGCACCGGACGGCCCGCCTCGTCGAGGATGTACAAGTCATAGCCGGGCAGCGGCTTGCCGATGGTGATCGGCTGACCCGGTTGGCACTCGGCGCAGGTCGTGTTGACCGTCGCTTCTGTCGGGCCATAGACGTTCAGCATGCGCAGGCCCGGCCGCACCCAGCGACTGACGAGCTCTGGCGGGCAGACCTCGCCGCTGACCACCAGCGTGGTCAGGCTGGGAATGCCGCTGTGCATCGTCGATAACAGGGTCGGCACCGTCGATAAATAGGTCACGCCCTGCGCCGTCAGGAACTGCGCCAGCTCATCGCCGAAGCGCGGCGTCCCCGGCCCGCCGACCACCAGCGCCGAGCCGTTGGAAAACGCCATCCACATCTCTTCCACCGAGCCGTCAAAGCCCAGCGAAAAGCCCTGATAGACGCGGTCGCCCCGACCGGTGGCGCAGACCTCGTTGAAGGCCAGCGCGAAGCGGTAGACATGGCGGTGCTCGGCCATCACCCCCTTGGGCTTGCCGGTGGTGCCCGAGGTGTAGATGAGATAGGCGAGATCGCTCGGGCGCAGCCCCGTCTCACTGCGTCGCAGCCGCGCACTGCTCTGGCTGGCGATGGTCTCGGCCTCGCGCCCGACGTCGATGAGCGGTCCGTCAAAGAACTCCGGCACCCGCGCCGCCAGCGTCCCCTCGCTCAGCACCAGGACCGCCTCGGTCTCCTCCAAGATCAGGCGGATGCGGTCCGTCGGGTACGCGGGATCGATGGGCACATACGCCGCGCCGGCTTTCAAGCAGCCGAGGATGGCGATGATCGGGCTTCGCGAGCGCTCCATGTAAAGGCCGACGAAGCTGCCGGCCCGCACGCCGTGCATGCGCAGATGACGGGCCAGGCGATTGGCCTCGGCCTCTAGCTCGGCGTACGAGAGGGTTCGATCGGGCGAGATCAGCGCTGTCTCGTCTCCTCCGCGATCGACCTGCGCCTCGAATAGCTCGTGAATGCAGCCGGCTTCCCCGGTGCGCAGATCGGCAAAGCGCGGCGCCGGGGCGAGCAGTCCCCCGCTCCCGACGAGGGGCAGGGATGATACGGTGAGGGGCTCTTGCTCCATGGTCTCTTCCTAGTAGAAGCAAGAGCCCACAACCCCGCGAAACAGCTCACCTTTTCCGACACGACTGCGACGGAAACTGCGGTGGCCGCGAGCCCAGCGTGGCCAGTCATTGGGTGGTTCGATGAGCCTGCTTGGACGCGCGGCCGCTCGGCGACGGCAGGTCTTGGTGGTGCCCCTGGTCCCCCCTCTCCGCCATCCTCCCACCGCGTTGAGCCGCGACGGGCCAACCGCGGCCTCCCCGTATTCCCGGGCCCTCGGGTCATCGAGTAGGCTCAAGTCTTTGCTGGGGTCTCCTGGGGAGGAATAGCAAGCGATGGCGACTTTCGTTTTGGTTCATGGCGCCTTTGTTGGCGGGTTCTATTGGCGACACGTACGAGCCCGCCTGCAGGCGGCCGGTCACACCGTGTACACACCGACGCTGACCGGGGCGGGTGAGCGCGCGCACCTGCTCTCGCCTAGCGTGAGCCTTTCGACCCATATCACCGATATCGTCTCTGTCTTTTCGTACGAAGATCTGCAGCAGGTGATTCTCGTCGGGCACAGCTATGGCGGCATGGTCATCACCGGCGTTGCCGAACAGGTGCCCGAGCGCATCGCGCAGCTGGTCTACCTGGATGCGGCGGCGCCGGTCGACGGCCAGACGGCGACGGGCGGCTTTGCGCAGGGCACGGGCGATGTGCTCAGCGCGATGTCGGCGCAGACCGACTGGCAGCTTCCACCCATCCCGCTTGCCGTCTATGGCGTCACCGATCCGGCGACCGTGGCCTGGGCCGAGCCGCGCCGCACGCCCCATCCTCTGCCGACGCTGAGCCAGCCGGTCACGGTCAAAAACCCGCAGGCCCAAAGCCTGCCGCACATCTACATTCGCTGCACCCAGCGGGCGGGCCTCGTCGCCGCGTTTGGCGCCGATCCCCTGGCCCCGTTTGTTGAGCGCGTCCGCGCCGAGGGCTGGCCCCTCCTAGAAGTCGACAGCGGTCACGACGCCATGGTCATCGTGCCTGAGCAGGTCGCCGGCCACCTCCTTGACCTCGCCGCCCGCCCGCCCCAAAGCCGCGCCAGCTAGGCCGTCTCGCCGGCTCCGCAACCATGTCTGCCCCTGACTCGCCACCTCTTTCTTCCGCCGTCGCACCATCGGCCAGCGAGCGGATCGCGGCGCTCGAAGCCGAGCTCGCCACGCTCCGCGGAACGCTGCAGCAGCAACAAGCCCACCACGACGCCATCTACGCCAGCGAGGAACGGTTCCGGGCGCTGATCTCCAGCCTGCAGGTCGGCGTCGTGGTGCAGGGCAGCCGGGCCGAGATCCTCCTGTGCAACGCCGTCTCGCTGGAGCTTCTGGGACTGACCGAGGCGGAGTACCTGGGCCGCACGTCTTTTGATTCCCGCTGGCGCATTGTCGACGAGCACGGCATCGATTTTGCCGCCGAGCGCCGCCCGGTGGCGCGCGTGCTGGCCACCCGAAAAGCCGTGCGCGATGTCGTGATGTCGGTCTATCGGCCGCGCAGCGACGACTGGGTGTCCCTCCTGGTCAACGCCGTGCCGCAGCTCGATCGGCAGGGCGAGGTGCAGCAGATCGTCTCGACCTTTACCGACATCACCGCGCTGCGGCAGGCCGAAGCCAAGGCGCGCGCCCTGACCGACGAGCTCCTCGCGGTCTCGACGCCGTGCATTCCCATCGCGGCCGGCGTCGTGGTGCTGCCGCTCATCGGTCGCTTTGATGCGACCCGCAGTCAGCACGCGCTGTCAGCGATTCTCGACCATGTGACGCAGACTCGGGTCCGCGTCGTCCTGCTTGACCTGACCGGCCAGGTCGAGGCGGATGAAGCGTTCAGCCAGCTATTTGGCCACCTGGTGTCGGCGGTTCGTCTGCTGGGCGCTCGTGTCGTGGTCAGCGGCATCCGCGCTCCGCTCGCCCAGGCCCTGGTGCAGTCCGGCCGTGCCCTCGGCGATGTCCCCACCTTCGCCACCCTGCAGCAGGGCGTCGCCGCCGTGCTCAGTGGCCGCCTGCGCTAACCCACGCTAGCCAGCATCGCGGGGCGGCCCAACCCACAGGCCCATCACCAGATCATCACAGTACTGATTGGGGGATAGCTGGATTC
>DAORCZ010000875.1:0-3926 GCA_035345735.1 Pseudomonadota bacterium
ACGGCACGCTCAGCGTTCCGGTCGCCGGTGTCTATCAGGTGGCGGTCGCCTTCGCGGGGACGCCAACGGTGGTTGGCGACTCGGTCTACATCTCGGTCATCAATGCCCCGATTCCGCCGACCGTCACCATCGTCTCGCCGCTCAACACCGACGTGTTTGGCACGACGGCGCAGATTCCGGTGCAGGTGCAGATCAACTACGCCAACAACAACAACAACTCGGTCCTGTACTTCGCGAGCGGCGCCTTCAATCAGTCGAACACCATCGCTGGCCTGGGCCAGACGGTGTCGAGCGGCGCGGCACTCTTCAACCTCAACCCCAGCGGATTTAACAACGCGCAGCCGACCGTCGAGTCGCTGATCATCGTCGCTACGGATGGCACCACCGGCGCCAGCACGACCAAGACGGTGAGCTTCACCATCGACATCTTCAAGAACATCTCGCCCCAGCTTGGCCGGCCGACGGCAGTGAAGGTGACGCAGTCGACGTTCGTCGCGGCAACCGCCCTGTTGGCGCCGATGGGTCTGTCGATCCTGCCGGCGACCAACACGCTGTACATCGCCGACTCGGGCACCAGCACGGTGTTTGCAAGCAGCCTGGCTGGCCCCTTCCCCGTCGCGGCGGGCAACCTGACGGCGGTAAAGAACAACCTCAATGGTGTCTCGGATGCGCAGCTACAGCCGGATGCGGGGGGAGTCGCTCCGCCTGCCACCTACCAGGGCATCTTTGCCGGCAGCGCCGCCAACGCCAACTTCGTCAAGGTCGATGCTGCCGGTGTCGTGACCAACCTGCCGACCGCGACGCCGCTGACCGGGATTCGCAACGTCGCTTACCAAGCCAGCAGCACGCTCGGCGCGATGACCATCGCGCAGCACCTGTTTGCCACCCGGCCGGCCGCTGGCCGCGTTGAAGTCACCGACCTGGCTGGCGCTGATCTCACCGGCGGTGGCGGCGGCATCACCATGAACGGTCAGCTGGTCGAGCCGTGGGGCGTCGCCTACGTCCAAAACGGCACCACCAGCATTCGCCTGTTCGTGACCAGCAACAACGGCGGTGGCGATCGCATCTATATGTGCGACATCTCGGGCGCGATCAACACCTGGTCGGCTCGCTGCAATGGCGCTGGCAACGTGCTGGCGATCAACGCCGCCGTCCCCGGTGGCTCGCAGCTTCAGACTCCGCGGGCGCTCGCCATCTCGCCGGGTGGCACCAAGCTGTATGCCGTGTCGGCGGGTGGTGGCTTCAACCAGGGTCGCGTCCTGAGCTACGACATCTCCGGCATCACCTGCGCCGCCGGCACCTGCACCTGCGCCACCCCCGGCTGCAACGAGACGACGGTCGTCCGCAACCTGCAGTTCCCGAACGGCCTCGCCTTCGACGGAGCCACGGCGCCCAACCTGTACGTCAGCGACACCTTCCTGCGCGCCGTCGCGCAGATCCAGCCGGGCACGACTGCCTTCTAGCGAACGCTCACCTCGTCCCTACCTGCGCGCCCCCGCTGCCACCGCCGCGGGGGTTCCCTCTGCCTGCGATAACAAGTCGGCCAGCAGCGCCTTGCCGATGGCCAGGCGCCCCTCGCGCTCTTTGTCCCCTTGCCACAGACGCACCAGGCGCTGATCGGGCGTGATGCGCCACGGCGACTTGCGCGGTGACACCAGGGCCGTGACCTGCTCTGGACGCAGCGGCGTGGTCTCGCGCAGCGATAGCGCCAGGCGCGTTTCTGACAGCTCGATCGAGGCGGCCTGCAGCCGTCGTCCCAGCGCCTTGACCACCATGATGTCGCCCAGCACCGCCACCTCTTCTGGCGGCGCGCCGTAGCGATCGCTGATCTCGCTGAGCACCGCCGCGATCTCTTCTTCGTCCTCGGCCACCGACAAGCGGCGATAAAAGTCGAGGCGCTGACCGGTATCCGGCAGGTAGTCGTCGGGGATAAAGCCCGGCAGATCGCAGCTGAGATCGGGATCGAGCGGCCGCGTGATCGGCTGCCCGCGCAGCTCGGCGACCGCTTCTTCCAGCATGCGGGTGTAAAGCTCGAAGCCGATGTGCGCGATGGTGCCCGACTGCTTGGCCCCCAAAAGATCGCCGGCGCCGCGAATTTCCAGATCGTGGCTGGCGATGTTGAAGCCGGCCCCCAGCTCTGAAAAACGCTGCAGCACGGCCAGGCGCTGCTTGGCATCGGCGGTCATCGCATCGTTGGCCGGCGCTAGCAGGTAGCAGAAGGCACGCTGCGTCGATCGACCGATGCGTCCGCGCAGCTGATAGAGCTGAGCCAGACCAAAGGTATCCGCGCGATCGACGATCATCGTGTTGGCGCGCGGGATGTCGAGACCGCTCTCGATGATCGTTGTGCACAGCAGCAGATCAGCGCGCCCTTCGACGAAGTCGAGCATGACCCGTTCGAGCTCTTCCGGCGCCATCTGGCCGTGCCCAACCAGCAGGCGTACGTTCGGCAGGAGCTCGCGCAGCTTGCGGGCCCGCTCGCCGATGCTCTCGACGCGGTTGTGGACGAAGAAGACCTGGCCACCGCGGGCTAGCTCACGCGTGACGGCTTCGCGGATCAGATCGTCATTGTCGCGAGCCACGATGGTGCGGATGGCCAAGCGATCAGCCGGTGCGGTAGTGATGATCGACAGATCGCGCATCCCCGACAGCGCCATGTGCAGCGTGCGCGGGATCGGCGTCGCGGTCAGGGTCAGGGTATCGACCTCGGTGCGCAGCTTCTTGAGGCGCTCTTTGTGGGCCACGCCAAAGCGCTGCTCTTCATCGATGATCACCAGCCCCAGATCTTTGAAGCGGACGTCGGTCGACAGCAGTCGATGTGTACCGATGACGATGTCGGCCTTGCCTTCGGCCAAGCCCTTTAACACCTGCGTCTGCTCGGCCCGCGAACGGAAGCGCGACAGCGAAGTGATGATCACTGGCAGGCTCTTGAGTCGCTCGCAGAACGTCGCGTAGTGCTGCTCAACCAGCACGGTGGTCGGTCCCAGGACTGCCACCTGCTTGCGCCCGAGCACAGCTTTGACCGCGGCCCGAATCGCCACTTCCGTCTTGCCGTAGCCGACGTCGCCGCAGACCAGACGATCCATCGGCCGCTCGTTCTCCATGTCCGAAAGGACATCGGAGATCGCGCGCTCCTGATCCGGCGTCTCTTCGAAGGGGAAGGTCGCTTCGAACTCGGAAAAGAGCTGTTCCTCGTCGGGGCCAAGGTGAAACGAGTGACCGGGCAGGGCCTGCCGCTGGGCGTAGAGCTGCAAGAGCTCTTCGGCGATCTGGCGAATCTCGCGCGAGACCTTGGAGCGGGTCTTGGCCCAAGTCTCGCCGCCCAAGCGATCGAGCTTGGGTGTAACGCCTTCCGCCCCGACGTAGCGCTGCACCTCGCCGAGGCGCCAGACCGGCAGGTACAGCGTGCCGCCGTCGTACTCCAGGTGCATGAAGTCGATGGCGACGCCGCCCTTGGTGAGCGGCAGCTTGGTCAGGCCCTTGTAGCGCCCGACGCCGTGTAGCTGATGAACGACAAAGGCGCCGGGTTCGAGGTTCTTGAGATCGCCCAGCGATGGCTTCTTCGGTGCACGCGCCGCCTTGCGCGCCGCCTTTTCGCCGAAGATCTCGGCCTCGCAGTACAGCGCAACGCGATCGAGCGGCAGATCACAGCCGCGCAGAAGCGGCCCGACGCGCAGCTCGATGCGCCCAAACAGCGCTGGGTTGTCTTCCAGCAGATTGAAGCGATGCAGCGTCGTGCCCTGCTGCTGCTCGGCCGCCAGCGTCGCCACCCCGGGGCGATGCAGCACTGGCTTTAGGCCATAGCCTTTGAGCAGACCTTCCAGGCGCTCCGCGTGCTGCAGGCTCGACGAGACCAGCACCGAGCGCACGCCCTCAGCCTGATTTTCGCGCAGCCGGCGGGTCAGCGGCTGCAGCAGGTGATCGTG
>DAORCZ010000876.1:0-3917 GCA_035345735.1 Pseudomonadota bacterium
AACATCATGCTCGTCGAGGACGAGGACTCGCCGGATGGCGTCAAGGTCAAGCTGATGGACTTCGGCGTGGCCAAGCTGATGCCCGGCGCGCTTGGCGAAGACGCGGCCGAGGTCGCGCACACTTCGACCGGCGCCCAGCAGCCGGGCACGCTGACCCATATGGCCCCCGAGCAGGTGCGAACCAGCGACGGCAAGATGACCGATCCCACCAAGATCGACGTCTGGGCCCTGGGCGTGGTCTCGTACCAGATGCTGGCTGGCCGGCTGCCGTTTTATCACCCCGAGACCTTCCCGCTGATGATGATGATCGTCGGCGAAGACTTCGAGCCGCTCGACAAAGTCGATCCCCAGCTGCCGCCTGAGCTAGTCCAGCTCACGCACGAAATGCTGGCCAAAGATCCCGATCGCCGGCCGGCCATGCAGGCGGTGCGCGATCGTCTCGGCCGCTTCCTCGGCCGCTCTTCCGTCTCGATCGTCCCGCTGCTAAGTGCGCGATCGTCATCCGCCCCCGATGCGCCAGTGTCGCAGTCTAGCTCGGCGGCCGAAGGGGGCATCGCGGCCACCGTCGATGCGCCAGAGCGCGGCGTGCTAACCCCCACCGCATCGGGCATGGGCGGATCGGGACCGCATCGGCTCAGCGGCGATCGTTCGACGCAGCCCCCCCGCCTCGGTCGCGGCGAGCCGATCGAAGGCGCGCTCTCGAGCGGCATTGCCCGCACCAGCGGCGAGCGCATCTCGTCCCCCACGGTCCGTCGCGGCCTGCCGCGCCTGTGGCTGGGCTTGGGCGCTGGCGTGCTGCTGCTCGGCGTGGCCTCTACGGCAACGCTGCGCATGCTGCGCCCCACTCCACTACCGCTTAAGCCACCGACGGAAACCGGGGTGTCTGGCGCCGCCGGTTCGCCGCCGGGACCCGCCACGCCACAGCTTGGCTTGCCGCCCGCCAGCAAGCCCGATCCGCAGCCCGCCAGCCCAAGCCCGCCCACACCATCGACCGCAAGCGACCCCAGCCCCGAGAGCAAAAAGCCCGGACCGGAAGTCGCCGTCGCGCCCGAGGGCAAGGGCAAGCCCAGTCGCGGCAAGCCGGTGTGCAACATCGTTGAGCTCTCGCCAGCCTGCGTCTCGGGTCCGCTCAGCGCCGATCAAAAGAACAAGACCGTCTCGGCCCTGCGCGAGGCACTGAGCAACGATCCGCGCACCCGATCGAAGTTCTGCGACAGCTACGCCTTGGCCATCGTTGGCGACTACGAGATCCGGGGCGCCAAAGGCGTCAGCAAAGAGCTGCAAGGCAACTTCGCCAAGGCCCTGCGCGCCTTCCTCCGACTGCCTCGCCTGCCTGGTGAGATTCAGATCAAATGCACCGCCAAGTGATTCCGCTCCTCGCCCTTGCGCCGCTGCTTTTGAGCTGCGCCGCCGCCAACCTGCGCGAACAGGTGCGCGAGCAGCAGACGCAGATTCAGGAGCTACGCACCCAGCTTGCGGAAGTGAACGACGAGATCGTCCGCCTGCGCGACACCGTCAATCAGGGCTTTCAGGCGCTGTACGGTCGCCTCGACTGCTCGGATCAGCGCGTCAAAGACTTCCTGTCCGAGTGCGAAAAGGGCAGCGAGACCTGCTCGCCGCAGGGCGTCGCCAACGCGCTCGCCTTCATGGAAAACCAAGCCCCCGCCTTCTGCATGCTGCGCGGCGACACTCGCATGGGCAGCCTGCTTCCCATTCGCGAAGGCGGCCTGATGCAGCTTGCCGATCCCAAGCACTTCCGACCGACCACGCGCTTTGTCGTCCTGGTCCAGCCCCGCGCCGAGACCCCCGATGCCTTTCGCGAGGCCAAGCTCGTCGGGCAAGACCTCATCGACTTCCTGCGCAAGAAGCTCGATATCCCGGCCAAGATCCGCATCCTGGGACCGATGACCCTGCCCTGTAAGTCGAAGCAGGATCAGCTCGGTGGCTACATCTCGCGCATCGCCCGGCCGCTGCCCGGCGAGTCCATCGACAAGGCGGCGCGCGTCAAAGTGTTCGTCTACCGCACGGAGTGCTGATGCGCTGGCTCGGATTCCTCCTTGTGTTCTTGCTGGCCCCGCTCGCCCACGCCGGCGATCCACCCCGCGGTCCGCTTGCCGACCGCCGCGATGCCGAAGCCGGGCTGCTGGATCTGTCGCTCTTGCCGCACATCAAAAAGCTGCAGATCTGGGACGATGCCGAGTCCAGCTTCCGTCCCCCGCGCAACGACGAAAGCGCCATCACCGGGGCCCCCGTCCTGGTACTGCACCTGTGGGCCGACTACTGCCAGCCCTGCCTGCGCGAGTTTCCCATCCTGCGCGACTACGCCGAGCAGCTAGAAGCCGAGCACGCGGGCAAGGTGCGCTTCGTCTACGTCAGCCTGACCTCGACCCCCAGCGACATGCGCGCCTTTCTGCTCAAGCACCGCGGCATCCTGCCCAAGGCGCCGCAGTTTAGCGACACCACCCTCGAAGAAGATCTGCAGCGCTATCTCGCGGCCTCGCTCGCCCTGCCCGCCACCTTGGTGCTCGATGAGCGAAGGCAGGTGCGCGCCGCCGTGCTGGGCAGCATCGCCCATCGTCGGGCGCAGCTTGGTCGCACCATCGCCCGCCTCGTCGCCTCCCCTTCGCCTGCGTGTGCCCCATGAGACTCTCTGAAACGCTCGCTCGCTTCCTGCCCGCTCTCCTGCTCTGCGCTCTCTGCACCTCGACGCCCGCTGCCGAGCCGCAGAGCTCTGACGAAAATCCCCGCGTCTACATCTGGGGCATCAAGCAGGGCTGCGCCCAAAGCGCCCAGCGCACCGAAGCCGTGCGTCGCTACCTGCGCTCCATCGCCTACCCGGTCAGCGTCCTCAAGGTCCCGCCGGACTGGCAGGGCTGCCAGGGCGAAGAGTGCGCCCGCCTGCTCAGCCAGCGCTGCGCCGGCCCGCAAAAAGGCGTCCTGCTCGGTGGTCGCGTCGAAGAAAAGAACAAGGTCGTGCGCGTCCGCCTGTGGATGTACGACTACGCCGCCAAGAAGACCGCGTATCAGGACGGCTTCTGCAACAAGTGCGATCTCGACGAGTCGCTGACGCTCAGCACCGCCGAGATCATCGAGCGCCCGAGCTTCGAGAGCACCCCCGGCGCAACGCCGATCTATTGCAAGCCGGTCACCGAAGTCAAAGAGCCGCCGCCGCCCTACAACAAGGTCTTTTACGTCGCGCTCGGCGACGCCCGCCAGAAGCCGACCTATCAGTCGCTGCTCGAAGAGGTCAGCCGTAAAAGCGGCATCCGCGCCGAGCCCGCGACGCTGCACAGCAAGAACCTCAGCCTCGAAGCGCTGAACCGCATCGTGTCCCGCGAGACCGCCGCCCGCGTGCTGTGGACCGAAGCCACCAACGACGGCAAGGTCTACGTCTGGATCTTCGACCAGCAGAGCCAGACCACCGACGGCCTGATCGTCGACTGCCCCGGCTGCGACAAGGACGCCGTCCTCGGCAAGACCCGCGCCGCCGCCGAGCAGCTCCTCGACCGCTGCCTCGGTCCGCACTGCGCCAGCAGCGCCAGCCCCATGCGCCGCCCCCCCGAAGCCTGCGAGCCCTATCCCAGCTGCGGCGGCGACCTCGTCGCCTCGCCCGACGGCAGCTCCGCCAGCGGCGGCAGCCTCGATCCCGCCCTCGCCCGCCTCATCAAAGGCGGCCTGTGGGGCCTCGTCGGCGTCACCGCCGCCTCCAGCCTCCTCCTCCTCGGCCTCGACCAGACCTCGCTGGGCACCGTGCGACAAGGCGACATCGAAGCGGCCCACGCCCTCGCCCCCGCCGGCATCGCCCTCGCCGCCGCCTCTGGCCTGGCCCTTGGCGTCGCCATCCCCATCACCCTGATGGTGGGTCGCGCCACCCCCGCCCGTCGCGGCGACAGCAGCGCTACGGATTTCCAGTGCCC
>DAORCZ010000877.1:0-3906 GCA_035345735.1 Pseudomonadota bacterium
TCATCGTGGTGCGCATGCCCGAGGTGGTGCGAGCAGCCGGTGCCTACGTCGCAGCGGGCCTGCGGATGGCCGCCTATAGCCAGCGGCGCGAGCAGCTCCAGGCGCTGCGCAGCGAGGGGCTCGCCCGCCTGTCGGATCTGGCCGAGGTCGCAGCTTCTTTGTCAGAAGCCAGCGCGGCGCAGCGCGAGGCGCAGTCGGTGCTGCTGGGAGCGGGCCTGTCCGCCGGCGACGCTGCGTCGCTGGCCGAGGGCAGCGGCAAGGTGACCCTGCGTAGTCCGATTACCGGTGTGGTGACCCAGGTCAGCGCATCGATCGGCCAGCTCGTCGAGCCCGGTGGAGCGCCGCTGGCTCGCATCGCTGGCTCCGGCGAGACGCGAGTCGAGGCTCGCCTGCCGCTCCTCGATGCGATGGCGCTGCGGTTCGAGCTCGTGACCTCGCAAGGAACGACGCCGCTCCGGCTGCTGCGACGCGCTCCCATCGTCGAGCCGCGCGATGGGATGGTGCAGTCCTGGTTTCTGCCGGAAGCAGCGGCCCGGCCCCTGCCCGGACAGAGCGGCCGGTTGCGTGTGTGCGTCGCAGGGGGTCAGCCAGATGGCGCGCCTCTTTTGCTCGTCCCTTCGCGCGCGCTGCGGCTCGCTGGGGATCAGGTCACCGTGCTGCGGCGGCGCAGCGGCGCCAGTCATGCCGTGCGAGTGGTCGTCACCGCAAGCGCGGCCGGGCAGGCGCTGGTGAAACCGCAGACCCCCGCGGAGCTCACCACGGAAGACAGCGTTGCCGTCGCGGCGCAGCCCGTGCAGGCCGGGGCTGGAGCGGTCCCATGAGCGGCTCACGCACAGCGGGTTGGGTCCAGGCGGCGGTGCAGCGGCGGCAGCACATCCTGCTGTTCACGGGGGTGCTCGTCATCGCCGCGGGCGTGGTGGGTTTCCGGCTGAAGCTCGATGCGCTGCCCGATGTCACGAACAATCAGGTGCTGGTGCTGACCCGCGCCCCGGGGCTGTCGCCCGAGGAAGCGGAGCGTCTTGTGACCCGACCGATCGAAGCGGCGCTCGGGGGGATGCAGCAGCTAAACGAGCTGCGCAGCGTCTCGCGCTACGGCATCTCGGCGGTGACGGCGGTATTCGATGACGCCGCACCACCGCTCGCCGCGCGCCAGATCACGCAAGAACGGCTCTCGACCGTGACGCTGCCACCCGGCGTCGAAGCACCCGCGCTCGGCCCGCTGACCGGTGGACTTGGCGAGGTGTTTCACTTTTCGATCTCCTCGCGGCAGCGCACGCTGGCTGAGCTTTTGGAGCTGGCGACACTGCGCATCGCACCGCGGCTGCGCATGGTGCCCGGCGTCGTCGAGGTCAACACCTGGGGCGGCGCCGAGCGGCGGCTCGAAGTGCGCGCGGATCCGCTGCGGCTTGCGGCGCGCGGGCTGACGCTCGATGGGCTCGCCGAGAGGCTGCGGCAGAGCATCGGCGCAACGGCCGGAGCCAGCATCCCGGCGGGAGATGGACAGGCGCTCTTGCGCGCGGTCTTCCGACCGCAGAAACCCGAAGATCTGGGGGCGCTACTACTCTCTGGTGTCACCGCTGGCGCGCCGTCCGCAGCAACTCCGCGGCTCCTCCTTGGCGAGCTCGCCACCGTCGTGGAAGGTGAGGCGCCCCGGCTTGGCGCGGCGACTCGCGATGGTCAAGGCGAGACGGTCTATCTGATGGCCCAGATGCTGCGCGGCGAAAACGCGCTGGATGTGCTGCGCGGACTGCACGAGCGCATGACCGAAGTGCGCGCCACTCTGCCGCCCGATGTCGAGGTGCAGGTCATCTACGACCGCAGCGTGCTGGTTCTTTCGACGCTGCGCACCGTCGGAAAAAACCTGCTCGAAGGAGGTGTACTGGTGGCCCTGGTGCTGCTGCTTACGCTGGGCAGCTGGCGGGCGGGCCTGCTGGTCGCAGCGGTGATTCCGCTGTCGATGCTAGGTGCCACGGTGGCGATGGTGCTGGCCGGCATCCCGGGAAACTTGATGAGCCTGGGGGCGGTCGACTTCGGACTCCTCGTCGATGGATCCGTGGTGATGGTCGAGCATCTGTTTCAACCTCCGAACGCGGCAACCGCCGAAGCCGGCGAGGGCCCTGTGCGGGTCGTGCTCCATCGGGCGGGTGAGGTCGCGCAGCCGGTCCTTTTTTCTGTGCTGATCATCCTGCTCGTTTACCTGCCGGTGCTGCTGCTCGGTGGCGTCGAAGGGAAGATGTTCCGGCCGATGGCACTCACCGTGGTCTGCGCGCTGTTTACCTCCCTGCTCCTGGCTCTGTTCGTGGTGCCGGCGGGGGCTGCGCAGCTCCTACGCACTCAGGATCTGGTCGAGCGGCGTCCACCGCTCCTCATCCGCGGGCTGGCGCGCGTGTATCGTCCCGCCCTGGCGTTGGCCATGTCGCGACCGCGCACAGTTGGCGGGCTGGCCATCGTGCTGCTCGGCGCTGGCCTGGGTCTTGGGCTGCGCAGTGGCAGCGAATTTGTGCCGCAGCTCGACGAAGGCGACCTCGTGATCCAGACGACGCGTAGCGCGGACATCTCGCTGGAAGGAGCCGTGGCGCGGGCGCAGAACATGGAGTCGGCGCTGCGCGAGCTGCCCGAGGTCACGGCTGTGGTCTCGCGCATTGGCAGCCCGGCTGTGGCGACCGACATCATGGGGCTTGAGCAGGCTGACGTCTTCGTCGGGCTCAAGCCGCGCTCGGCTTGGCGGGCTGACCTCTCGCGCGATGCGCTGATTCGACAGATCGAAGAACGCCTGACGGCTCGTGATCCCGGCAGCGAGCCGTCGTTTACGCAGCCTATCCAGATGCGCTTCAACGAGATCCTGGCCGGCGCGGTGACCGATGTCGTGGTGAGCGTCTACGGCGAGGATCTGGCCGAGCTCGATCGTCTAGCCCGCGCGGTGGCTAAGTCCTGCACTGCCGAGCCCGGCGCCGAGGATGTTCGTGTCCTCGCCCCGCCCGCCGTGCCACTCGCCGAGGTGCGACCGCGCCCGATCGAGGCGGCGCAGGCGGGCCTTACGCCGAGCGAGATTCTTTCTGCCGTGCAGGCCGTGCGCAGTGGCCTGCCGGTCGGAACCAGCTACGACGGTCCGGTGCGACTGCCGATCGTGCTTCGCCTGGGTGAGAAGCTACCGGAAGCCACGGGCCTTCCCGCGCTGCCGCTGCCCCTTCCGGAAGGCGGGGTCACGCGGCTCGGTCAGGTCGCCGACGTCTCGTTTTTGGCCGCTCCGACCCTCATCCAGCGGCACAACGGCGAGCGGCGGCTCATGGTCGGCTTCAACGTGCGCGGCGTCGATCTCGGCACGCTGCTTGCGCGGGCAGAACAGCGGGTTGCAAGAGAGGTCAAGATGCCCTCGGGATACCGGCTGGTCTGGGGCGGACAATACGAGACCTTCGCGGCGGCGCGCGCGCGGCTCGGCATCCTGATTCCGGTCGTCCTGCTGATCATTGTGGTGGTGCTGTGGCGTCTGTTTGGAAGCCTGCGCCCGACAGCGATCCTGTTCTCCGCCGTCCCGTTCGCGGGCTCGGGAGGGATGCTGGCACTGGCCGCGCGCGGCATGCCGATCTCGATCTCTGCAGCCATCGGGTTCATCGCGCTCTCGGGAATTGCCGTCCTAAACGGCGTGGTGCTGATGGTGCGTCTGCTCGATCTCGAACGTCAGGGACTCACGCCGCAGCAGGCCGCAGAAGAGGCGGCACGCACGCGCATGCGTCCGGTGCTGGTCACCGCGCTGGTGGCCGCCCTGGGCTTCGTTCCCATGGCCCTGGCGCAAGGCATCGGCGCCGAAGTGCAGCGTCCGCTGGCAACGGTGGTGGTGGGCGGACTGGTCACCTCGACAGCGCTGACCCTGCTGATCCTGCCCGCGCTCTATCCGCTGCTCTCGCG
>DAORCZ010000878.1:0-3901 GCA_035345735.1 Pseudomonadota bacterium
CGCTGTACCCCGCCCGCTTGATGGCTTGGATGTCGTCGTCCTGCACGCGATAGGCATGGTGAGCAATCTTGTCCACCAGCCCAGCCAAGGCCTCCGGCAAGCCCTGATTCGCCGCCGCCTGGCGTCGCAACTCGGCGGACAGCTCGCCCCCATCGGCCAACGCCGCCTGCAGCATGTCCATGAGCAGCGGCCGGTGCGGATCAGCAAGCGGTGGCCGACTGGCGTTCGCCACGGCAGGCTCAGCTGAGCCGACCTCCCCGCGGGCTCGGCTGTCGCGACCGGAATCCGACATCTGAGGCTAATTATCGCCTAGTAGCCCTCGGCGCGGGCGATGATCTCGTTCATGATCTCGCGCGTGCCACCACCTATCGGAAACAGGCGAGCGTCGCGATACAGGCGCTCGACCAGCGTCTCGCGCATGTAGCCCATGCCGCCGTGCAGCTGTACGGCCTGGTCGCACACAAAGCTGCACATATCGGTGGCGGCGTTCTTGGCCATCGCCACCTCGGCCATCGTCGCCTGCCCGCGCGACAGCCGCGTCGCCAGATCCCCGACGAGAGCCCGCACCGGCACGATCCGCGTGGCCATATCGGCCAGCTTGTGTCGCGTGACTTGGAAGCCGGTCAGCGCTTTGCCGAATGCCTGGCGCGTGCGGGCGTAGCTCACCGACTCGTCATAGGCCAGCTGGGCCACGGCGATGCACTGCGCGGCCAATAGGAGACGCTCGGCAGCGAAGTTCTGGATGATGGCAAAAAAGCCTGCGCCTTCATCGCCGAGGCGATTCTGGACAGGGACGCGGCAGTCCGAAAACGACAGCTCTGCAGTATCGGAAGACCACCAGCCTGTCTTCTTCAGCTTGCGGCTGGCGCTAAACCCCGGCGTGCCGCGCTCGACGACCAAAAGCGACAGCCCAAGGTGGCGCAGCGACGCATCAGGCGAGGTGCGCACCGCCACCACCACGATGTCCGCCCGCACGCCCGAGGTGATGAAGATCTTGCTGCCGTTTACAACGTAGTGGTCACCGTCGCGCACGGCCCGCGTGGTCAGGTTGGCGACGTCGCTGCCGGCCCCCGGCTCGGTGATGGCCAACGAGGCGATTTTTTCGCCGCGCAGCACGGGGGGGACATAGCGCTCTTTCTGCTCAGCGCTGCCGAGGTTGAGGATGAGCGGCAGCGAGATCGCGTGACTGCCGAGGCTGCCCGCGGTTCCCACCGAGCGACCGTGATAGACCAGGGCGTCCGCGACGACCAGCCCGTGGGTCAAGTCGCCCCCTGCCCCGCCATACTCGGGCGGATAGCTGACGCCCAGGATGCCGGCGGTGGCGGCCTCACGATACAGCTCGCGCGGAAACTCCTCGTCCTCTTCGAAACGGTGTGAGTGGGGTGCGATCTGTGCCTCGGCAAAGCGACGGATCTGCCTTCTCAGGTCGGCGTGCTCTTCGGTCTCGAACGAATAGGTGGTGGGCAGTGACATGGCAGGCTCCCCTTAGCGACGCAGGTGGACCCAGAACAGCGACAAGCTCAGAACCAGGCCCAGACACAGGAGCAGCCCGCTGAGCAGTAGCGCAGAGGTCATCGGTGGACGAGCCCGCTCGACAGCAGGCAACACGGCGCGGGCGATATGGTCCAGCGTGGTCGGCAGCACCGGCCAGAACGCCGGGCCCAGTGCGGGCGACGGAAGCTCGACCCCCGCCTGCGCAAGCTGCTCCTCGCCAGCCCCCGCCCGCTTCCCTACGGCGTCCGCAGTGGCGCCCAGCACGGCTGCCACCTCGGCCACCGAAAGCCCCAGCCAGCGCTGCAGCACGACGACTTCCCGATAGCTGTCGGGCAAGCGGCGCAGCGCAGCCGCCAGCGACGCGGGATCGGTCACCGGTCTCGGCTCCCCCGGCTGGCTGGCAGAGATCGCCAGGTCGCGCTCGACGGCGCGGCGATTCTGCGCTGCCAGTCCAAATAGAAAGCAGCGGAACGACTGCGGACGACGGTAGCTACCGCGTCGGCGATGGACATCGAGCCAGGTCTGGCTGGCGACCTCCATGGCCTGTTTCTCGTCGGTCAGCAGGCAGTACAGGGCGCAGTACAGCAGACGCGAGTGCCGCACAAACAAGGCCGCGAAGGCCTCGCTATCCCCCGCCTGATAGAGGCCCATCAGTTCTTCGTCGCTGAGCTCGGCCATGGCGCAGCTCAGGTGCTCTCAGGCTGCCAGAGTACTTCCGCCTGCCCGGTTGCCATCGCGGCAAAGCGAGCCCAGACGAACAGGGCATCGCTGAGGCGATTGAGATAGCGGATCGCAACCTCGGGCACCGTCTCTTTGTGTGCGAGCGAAACGGCTAGACGCTCTGCCCGCCGACAGACGGTGCGACACAAGTGCAGGTGAGCGCCCAGAGCCCCGCCGCCCGGCAGGACAAAGCTGCGCAGCTCGGGTAGGTCGGCGTTGTGAGCATCGATTTCGGACTCGAGCGCCTGCACGTGGCGATCGGCAATCACCGGCTGCGTTGGGCGAAGATCTTCGGCACGCGTGGCCAACTGTGAGCCCAGGTTGAAGAGCTCGTTTTGGACCCGGGCGAGGATGGCATCCAGAGCCACAATCGTGGCGGGGCCGCCGACGCAGTGAAGGCGAGCCAGGCCGACGGTGGCGTTGAGCTCGTCCACGGTGCCGAAGCACTCGATGCGCAGATCGTCTTTGTCTACGCGATGACCGCCAACTAGGCCGGTCTTGCCGCCGTCACCGGTGCGCGTGTAAACGCGATTTATTCGTATGGCCATGTCGATGGGGACTCGGGCGCGCGGGGCGCAAAGAGGGAAAGCGATGGGCTGCCGACGGCCCGAAGCCGTCAGGCAAGATCCGGCGGACTCGCTCGGGCGGGACGCGGGCCTACTCGGGCGCCGCGACCTTGGCCTCGCCCGCCGGACCTACCAAGATGACGCCGCGGCTGGGATCGGCCGAGACACCAAGCCGCTGTTCGTCCTGATCAGCGAGCGACACTTCGGTCTCGGTGACGGCTGGACCGACGATGGCAACGCCATCGATACGGCCACCAGGACCGATCATCGCCAGGCGCTGTTTGGCGACGAAGCGGCCTCCGCTGATCACCATCCAGGGCTCAAGCTCAACCGCGGGGCCGAGCAACGCCCGGCAGTGTTCAGCACTCAGGCGGACGTAACGCGGCCGATGGGGCTTGTGCAACATACGGGGACAACCTCCGGGCTTGATGCTATGCGTCGGAGACGCGGGGGTCAATCACACTTTGGACCCCACGTGTCCGACTCACCGCCACCAGGTGCCCAGCAGCTCCAGGTCGACGTAAAACAGCGTCGCGTAGCTTGGCACCTGGGTCAGTTCGAGCTCGTTCACGCGTACATGGGCATGTGTCAGCTCGGCGGGAATGTCGGCGATAAGTCCCGAAGGCTGCACCTGTACCGCGATGGGATGCCCATTCCAGCGTAGGCCCACCGACGAAGCACCAGGTCCCAGATCCGCGACCAGACGCAGACGCAGCGGTTCGCGATCACGCAGTGGAATCAGCACCCGCACAGTCGCCTGGCTGGGATGCACGCCCGTGGCGACGGTCCCCGGGCCGGTCACAGCGGGCGGCAGCACCCCCGACACCACAAAGCGAAAGTCATGCTCCGCGAAACGAATGCTCTGGCCCAGCACGCGCGCGCGGTAGCGGTTGTCGCGTTCGAAGGGATAGTTGCCGATGATGCCCTCGAATGTGGCGGGCGCGACGCGGTACGCCAAGCTGAAGATCAGGCCAGCGGGCTGGGCAAAAGGAAAGCCGACTCGTTCGAAGGCCCGCCCCAGCCAGGCCGGTCCGCCCGCCCAGCGCACCCAGACCGAGGCCGGAAACGCCCCGCTGCTCGACGACTTGATGCGCCGCGTCCGCATCAGCTCGATGAGCAGG
>DAORCZ010000879.1:0-3899 GCA_035345735.1 Pseudomonadota bacterium
CTCGCCGACTCGCTAGACAGCTACGAGACGGCTATGCGAAGTTCCGACGGTTCACGGCGATCGAGCAGACGATCGCCCAATGATTTCCGAACCTAGTTCGGGAATTTGGCGAGGTCAAGAGTAATTTCGAATGAAAATCCTTGGGAGACAGTTGGTTGCTGCGCGGGGCCTGCTTGGCTGGACGCAACGACAGCTTGCAACCGCCGCTGACGTGCATCTCGATACGATCGTGACGTGGGAGCATGGCGAACATCAGCCTCGGGAATCGACCATGCAGCGAGTTGTTGCAGCGATTGACGCGCGCGGCGTCGAGTTCACGAACGGCGGGCAGCCGGGGGTTCGTTACAAAGCGCAACCAGGGATTGGAGCCGAGAACAACCCCGCTGAGGGGTAATCGTCGCCCACCGGGTTTGCCTTGCTGCCCATGCGGATGCAGAGATCCCTCATTCGAGCTCTTCCGCAGGACTAAGCATGGCAATCCAGCGACGGGGTTCCTTGATTCTGCGTTCTACAAGGAGTTTTTCCGCCAGCTCCCGCTCGCTCTGCCCTTTGAGCGCTCCTTGCAGCTGTCCATAGCGGTAGCGGGCTGCCGCGGCCTGCAACGCAAGCTCCGCTGCAGTTAGCGCGGCTTGGGCCTGAAGATAAAGGTTGCTCGCCTCCTCGCGTCTTCCGCGTGCGGCTAGAATCCCTGCCCGCAGCAGCAGGGCCAGCGACTTGATCCAGGCATCCTCTTCGTTGTCGCAGAGAGCGGCATGACGGCTGGCCTCTTGCAGCAGGTGCTCTCGCTCAGCCCCCGACGAATGTAGGGCCGCCGCAAGCGCACAACGACCCTTCGCCTCGGTTTCAAGAGCCCGATGAAGTATCGAGTTGCGTAGGTAGAACCGACTGCTAGCTGAGATCGGTCGTTGAATTTGCTGATAGGCTTCTTTGTATTTTCCAACATAGAGAAATATGTTGGCCCGCATTCGCGTCAATAGCAATAATCCGTGGTCCCCTCCAGATGGTCTGCCCAATAGACGACTTTCTTCTTCTTGTACTACTTTCAATGAACGCTCTGCCTGCCCGGACACAAGAAGAGCGCGAGGCCACACTTCAGTATATAATTGGCTCAGCAAATGATAATCATTCCGCATAGTGGCATCTTCCAAATACCGCGGTATCATATCAAGGCTTTCTCTGAAGTTGCCAGATATCTGGTCATTTATCATCCTATGCATTCTCACCATGGTCAATTCGTAATGGATTCCCTGACATTGTTCGAGAAATATCTTCTCTGCATTGCTCAATAGAGAATGCGCATGCAGAAAATTTCCCTTCACAAGGAAATGTATTGCTGAAAATAAATCAATGATCCCATTTAAGTATGGCACATTGGATAATTCTGCGATGCGTTTGGATTCGGACATTATCATTTCGGCGCGCTCTCGGTTTTTTCTCCCTCCTTTGAGCGCGTACAAAACCATTGTAAGAACGCATGCGTGTACTAGCCGTTCAGGATCTCCTGACTTGACAGCAAAATCGAATAGCAAGCACTGAAAATATATGCTCCGCAGGCGGTTAATTGGCATATAGCCAGCCGAAGCCTCGCGGCATGCGTCGGCGCGCTCCGTGGCCTCGCTGTCGCGTTTGTCGGCCGGCAGCACGACGGCAGGAGAGCGGAAAGCCAATCGGGCGCGGTGCATGATCACACTGCCAATGATCAGGGTCGGGCTATGTGGGGCGGCGATCCCTAACTCGCGCAGTACGCCATCCAAGACCTCATGGCCTTCGTCCATGTGGCCACTGCGCAGGAGCTGACTCGCCGCATCCATCCGCAGTCGGCGAGCACTGCTGCCAGAGTGCAGCCCCGCAGCGCTGAGATAGGCTTGCGCGGCCAGCTTCCCCCGGCCAGCGTGCGCATGGGCCCGCGCGAGCTTGCACAGGAGCTCTCGCTTAGCTTCGAGGCCCAGCTCCAGCCAAGCCAGCGCCTGCTCGTAGTAGCCAGCGGCTCGCGCAAAGGCCAGAGTCTCTGCCGCCTTGTCGCCGGCCTGAATCGCGTAGGCACCGGCCCGCTCTAAGTCTCCCGAGCCGGACAGGTGATAGCAGAGGAGCTCTGGATCGGCCTTGGGCGATGCGAGAATCGCCGTCGCTAGCTTCTGATGACAGCTCTGCCGATCGGACACTGAGAGCCTACCGCTGACTAGCTCACGCACCCGGTCATGGTAGGGCTCTACGGCTCGGCGATCTCCAGCTGTGCCGTCTTGCTCTCGCGTGTGCAACGACGCGCGCAGCAGGTTCATCGATCGAAGCTGGATCACGGCACGCTCCACCGTATCGGGATCTAGCTCGCTCGCTTGTATCGCGACAGCGATCCGCAGTGGGCTGCCCATGACCGCTGCCAGCGTCAGCAGCTGCCGAGCCGAAGCTGGCAGCGTGGCGACGCGGTTCCACAGCGTCTCCTCTAGGCGCGGTGTAGTCCCATCGCTGTGATTCGCCACATGGCGCACCAGCTCCTGGATGAATAGCGGGTGCCCCCCGGCCTCCGTGACCAGATGCTGTAGCCTGCCGGACGCGATCCGGCCGGTCTCGCCAGCCAGCCGCTCAGCCAAGGCTACCGCGTCCGCGCCGGGTAGCGCGCCCACCGGAATGTGCTGCACCGATTCTGTCGAGCCGTCGGGGTCCAGCCAGGTTCCGCGCAGCACTGCCGCGTTGGGGCGAACCGTAGCGACCAACATCAGCGATGGCTCGTCCGGCGGACTCATGATCCTAGACAGCAGCGTCAGGCTGTCGGCATCTGTCCACTGCAGGTCGTCGATCAGCAGTAACAGCGGCTGGCGCTCGGCCAAGCGAGCGAGCAGCTCGCGGAGAGCCGCGAAGACGCGCTGCCTCTGCTCATGCGGATCCATGGCAATCGCCGCCTTCGATGCCGGCGACTCCGCAAACGCGGGAACAAGCCGCAGTACCGGAAAAGCCTGCAGCAATTCAGCAATTCGTCTAGGCAGCAATGAAGCTGCGGCTGCGCCTGACCATTTTCGCACAATCCTTGCCAGACTATCGATTAGACCATCAACGGCTTTGAATGGTACGGCTTCATGCTCATAGCAGCGACCGTGCAGTACCAGGACATCCGGATGCTGCTCGGCGGCGCGCGTTGCGAAATTCCGCATCAAGGCACTCTTCCCAACACCGGATTCTCCGTGCAGGAGTATCGTCCTGCCATGGCCTTCCCGGTCACCCAGAAATACATCCATAAGGCTGGTCAGCTCACTTGCCCTACCCACAAAGAACGAACCAGAGAAATCGATCACTGCAGGCTCGACGTCTTGAGATTTGAGCCGATTCACTATGTTATAATAATCCGGGCGCTGTTCGGGATTGATAGCAAGTAAATCCAGACATAGCGATTCTAGCGCAGGGTCCACGCTCAAAGTCATTTCAGAAGGAGAGCGAGCCGACCGCTTTTGTTTTTCAGCCAAGATCTCCAATGCTGTGCCGGTATAGGGCAGACACCCTGTCATCGCTTCGTACAGCAATACGCCCAGGCTGTACCAGTCTGCGGCCGGTCCAGTCCGCCGTCCCGCGGCTTGCTCGGGCGCCATATAGGCAACCGTGCCGAGCACAGCGCTCTCGGGAGCTGCGGCCTCGCCAATCAGGCCAAAGTCCAAGATCACCACGCGGCCTTCCGCGGTCACCAGGACGTTGTCTGGTTTGATGTCACGATGCACCTTCTGAGCGGTGTGGAGCGCGTGCAGTCCTTCGACAAGCTGAGTCATCGCGGCGCGCAGACGGGACTCATCAAACGCTCGCACGGATAGGACATCAGGCCGCGCTCCTGCCGCTGTGGGAGAGTTGTCGTACGGACCGCTGACCTGGCTGGGACGAACGGTCTGCGCGAGAGGATCCAGCGCCGATGGAACACC
>DAORCZ010000880.1:0-3895 GCA_035345735.1 Pseudomonadota bacterium
TGTGCTCATCCAGCACGCGCAGAAAGCCGGGCGGTCCGCCGCGGTGCTGGATGTACGGCTGCCCACTCGCGCTCGCCGTGCCTAGAAAGAAGCTCCGCTGCTGCCGAATGAACGCCGCGAGCTCAGGCTCGATGCGCGTCCGCCAGCCGTGGCCCAACTCCATGCGGGCGTAGGCCCGGCGCGAGCCCTTGCGCTCCTGCACCTCTTTGACCGCAGCTGAAAACGCAACATCACTGGGAAACTGCCGTGCCTCGCGCATCGCCATCACCTCTTGGCTTGTGCCCCTGTGTTCTTGTCCCTTGTCAGCTCAATCTGCCCCCGCTTTCCCTCTGCAACAATGAGTCGATTTTTCAAAAGACTGTTGCAATGATCGCAATAATTCCATGGATCACTTCGAGGCCATGTCCGCCTTCGTCGCCGTCTCTGAACAGCGCAGCTTTTCCGCAGCCGCCCGCCGCCTGCAGATCTCGACCTCGGCGGTCACCCGCCTGGTCGCCGGGCTGGAGGAACGGCTCGGCATTCGCCTGCTGCAGCGCACCACTCGCTCGGTCTCGCTGACAGATACTGGGGCGCGCTATCTCGACAGCGCCCGCCGCATCCTTCTGGCCGTCGACGAAGCCGACCGCAGCGCGCGGGCCGAGCGCACCCAGCCGGCCGGTCGCTTTGCGGTGACGGCCCCCCAGCTCTTTGGCCGTCTGGCGGTGGTGCCGCTGATGTGCCGCTTCCTGTCGCGCTATCCGACGATCACCGGCGAGCTGGATTTGACCGATCGCGTGGTCAACCTCGTCGAGGAAGGCTTCGATGTGGCCGTGCGCATCGGCACCCTCGACGACTCTGCCCTGCGCGTGCGCGTGGTCGGGGAGACCCGCCGCGTCGTGGTCGGCAGCCCGCGCTACCTGGCAGAGCAGCGCCGCCTCCGCTCGCCCGATGACCTACACGCCCATGCCCTCACGCAGTTCAGCGCACTGGGCGCGGCGCCCGAGTGGCGCTTTGTCCGCGACGGCCGCGAAGGGCGCGTGCCGATCAAGCCATCGTTCATCACCAACAGCGCCGATGCCGCCATCCGCCACGCCGAGCATGGGGGCGGCCTAACGATGGTGCTGGCCTATCAGGTCCGGGACGCCGTCAAGGCTGGCCGGCTGCAGGTGGTGCTGTCGAAGTTCGAGCCGCCGCCGCTGCCCATCCAGCTTGTCTACCCCGCCTCGCGCCTGCCGAGCGCCAACCTCAAGGCCTTTGTCGATCTGGTCCAAAAGACCCGCAAGTGGAGCTTCGTCGACCTGTAGCAGGCGCCCCTAGACGCCGGCTCAGCGACGGGGTGGCGCGACGATCGGCGGGCGGGTGATCGATCATTTCAAGCCGTCGCTGCGGAGCTGCCCGGAACAGTCTGTCGGAACGCCCCGCCTAAGTGCGCGGAATCGCTGGCAAATCTCGTCGTGGTTGACGACGTGCGCCCAGACGGCGACCGTTTTACTGAGCAGTGACCGCGAGATAGCGGGTCCTAAGACCCTCTCTTTCGCTCGCGGGGCCGACTGCTCAGGGGGAAAAACGATGAGCACGCGCACCGGTAAGGCGAGCACGACCACGAAGACGACCCGCAGCACCGCAGGAAAGACCGCGGCGAAGAAGCCAGCCGCGAAGAAGCCAGCCGCGAAGAAGCCAGCCGCGAAGAAGCCAGCCGCAAAGAAGGCCGCGACGAAGAAGCCGGCGGCCAAGAAGCCGGCGACCAAGAAGCCGGCCGTCAAGAAGCCGGCCGTTAAGAAGCCGGCGGCCAAGAAGCCGGCCACCGATAAGGTCAAGAAGGTTGACCTATCAAAAGCGGCGGCAGTGGCGACTGAAGCGGCCAAGTCAGGGGCGCTGGTCAATCACGTCATCTTCGTTGTCGATCGCTCCGGTTCGATGAGCAGCATCCGCCGCAAGGTGGTCAGCGTGTTCAACTCGCAGCTAGCTGCACTGAAGAAGAGTGCGGCCAGCACCGGCCAGGCGACGTTCGTCAGCTTCTACACCTTCCACTCGGTCGTCGATGCGCCGCGCTTCTTTGCTCTGCCGATCGACAAGGCGCCAAAGCTCGACGCCATCTCGACCACCGGGGCGACGGCGCTGCTGGATGCGACGGGCCAGGCGCTGGTCGATCATCAGGGTCTGCCGGGGGGCGCGCTCGACAACGTGTCCTTCATCCTGCTCGTGCTGACCGATGGCTACGAGAACCACTCGCGCAAGTACAAGTCGAAGATCGGCACGATGATCAAGGCGGCGCAGGCCAGCGGTCGCTGGACCCTGGCCTTCCTCACGCCCAAGGGCGGCGAGGCGACGCTTCTGCGCTACGGCATCCCGGCCGGCAACATCCAGGCCTGGAGCACCTCGGGCAGCGGCGTGCAGACCATGGGCCAGGATCTGCAGCGCGGCCTGCAGACCTTCTACGAAGCGCGTCAGAAGGGCGAGCGCGCGGTGGTCGGCGTATTCACCACCAACCTGGCGCAGGTCTCGGTCGAAGCGGTCAGCGCCAGCATGAGCGACAGCACCGATGCCTTCGTCCGCATCCCGGTCAGCAGCGCCGTCGCCATCCGTCCGCTCGTCGAGAGCGAGCTCAAGACGAGCTACAAAAAAGGCCACGGCTACTACGAGCTGACCAAGCCTGAGCTGGTGCAGGAATACAAAGAGATCGCCATCGTCGATAAGACCAGCGGCAAGATCTACGCCGGCGATGCCGCGCGCAGCCACCTGGGCCTGCCGATCGGGGCACGCATCAAGGTGAAGCCGGGCGACCACGGCAACTTCGCCATCTTCGTGCAGTCGACCTCGGTGAACCGCAAGCTGGTGGCGGGGACCTCGCTGCTCTACAAGAAGGCCTAGCCCGCTTGCAAGACTCGCCGCTTATCACCACGCTGCTGCATGGCCTGTCGCTGCTCTTGCAGATCCAGGCCTACCTGGCGGCGGCCGTGCTGGGTGCCCTGCTGGGCGGAGCGCTGCGGGCTGGACTGCTGCTCTTCCTCGACGGTGGGCATGGCTGGGGGCGCGTCGGGCTGCGGGTGTCGGCGGCCCTCAGCTATGGCGTTTTGGCCTTTGTCTACGCCTCGCTGGCCGCGCCGATCCTGCACGCCGATGGCGGAAGCCTGGTCGCCGGCGGACTTGCGGTCATCGCCCTGGCCGGCGGTGTCGTGCTGTCGCGCATCCTCTGGGGCTATGTCCCGCTGCCGTCGCTGCTCGGCGTGCTCTTGCGCATCATCCTTTTGCTCTTGGTGGCGATCTTTGCGCTGCTTGCGCTGATGCGCTCGGGCTTCCTCAACCTGGCCACCGATCAGCCGGTGCTGCGGGTCGAGATCACTGGCCAGACGCAGTCGCAGCTAGTGCGCTGGGCGGCCCCGGATCAGCCAGCCCGCGAAGAAGCGCTGCGCACGCACCAGATCATCCTGCGTCTGCCCGATGGCGAGCGCGTCGGCGAAGAGTGGCTGTACGGCGATCAGGTGGCGGTCAAAGGTCGCGTCCTGCGCCTCAATCCCCTGCTCAACAGCGTCGGCATTCCCAACCTGTTTGAGCTGCAGTTCCTGCACAACGGCTACCTCAGCGCCGAGCGCCACAGCACGCAGCCGCACCAAGCGCGACCACTGAAACCACTGGGTTCTCTGGCCGTGGTGCCGCGCACCCAGCGCCTGCGCGATGCCTTCTTGGGCTGGCTGCAGGCCCGTCCCAGCGGCAGCCGCTTCGCCATCCACGCCGCGACCAGCGAATCGACCTACTTCCCCCTCGTCGACGCGCAAGGCCAGCCACTGCGCCGCAGCTTCGACCTCGTGCTGACGCCCGGCGGACTCACGGCGCGCTAACCGACGGGCGGGCACGCCCCGGCTCAGCCCAAAAGCGACGACACCCACTTCTGCAGGCGCGGGATCTGCGTCGGCCC
>DAORCZ010000881.1:0-3893 GCA_035345735.1 Pseudomonadota bacterium
CGGGGAGCTTGATCGGCACTCCGCTCGCGCAGGCCAACCCCGACTACCTGCGCAGCTTGCTTGCCAAGATTCCCGACCTACCCGATCAGGTGCGTAGCGAATTTCTGGCCAGGGCGGGTCAGTCGTCGCGCCGGCCGCCCCAGCGAGACGCTGCAGCTAGCGATAGTCGACGGTAAACGGCGCGTGATCTGAAAATTTCGGCGTCGCCGCGATGGCGCAGTCGGCAAGCTGGTCGCGCAGGTTGGCTGAGACGATCTGGTAGTCGATGCGCCAGCCGACGTTGTTCTGCCGGGCCGCACCGCGCTGGCTCCACCACGTGTAGTCCTGTCCGTTGGGACGCAGCGCGCGGTAGCTATCGACCCAGCCCTGCCGGGCAAACAGTCCGTCGAGCCAGGCCCGCTCTTCCGGCAAGCAGCCCGAGTTTTTCTGATTCGACGTCCAGTTCTTGATGTCGAGCCGCGTGTGCACGATGTTCCAGTCGCCGCAGAGCACGTAGCGACGACCACTGCGCTGCCACTTGGCAAAGATCTTGGCCAGGACGTCCATGCACTCGAACTTGAACTGCTGCCGCTCCTCGCCCGAGCTTCCCGATGGGATGTACAGCGAGATCACCGAAAGGTCGCCGAAGCGAGCCTCGATGTAGCGACCTTCCTCATCGAAGGGGGCATAGCCGAGCTCGCGGCGAACCTCGTCGGGCTCAGCCCGGCTATAGATGGCCACGCCGGAGTAGCCGCGCTTATGCGTCGCGTCGCGCAGGACGCGGTGGTAGCCACGCGGATGGAAGGTCTTGGCAGTTAGCTGACCTTCCTGCGCCTTGGTCTCTTGCAGGCACAGGACGTCGGCGTTCTGTTTCGCAAACCAGCGGAAGAATCCCTTGTCGGCAGCCGAGCGAATGCCGTTGGCGTTGAAGCTGATGATGCGCATGGCGAGCCGCACCATAGCAAAGGCGGGAGCGCGGTCGGAAGCTGCGATCGCAACGGTCAGCGACGAGAAACTGTCGTGCTCGCTTACTTCGAAGCCGGCGCCTTGTCGCCGTCCGCGTCGTCATCCGGCTCGGCCGGGGTCTCGGCAACGGGCTTGAAGGTGACGCCCGGCGTCTGCACGGCAATCAGCTTGAGCTGATCCAGCGACCAGGTCACCGTCGTCTTGCGCCGCCGCCCGCTGCGCGAGGTCTTCGAGGTGTAGCTGTACGCGTACTCGACATCGCCCTCGCACTGCTTGGGCGTGTTCTGACCCAGCCAAGGCTTGCCGATGAGGTGCGCTACGCCGGTGTTCTTCTCACCGCGTTTGGTGATCTTGACCTCGGTGCTAGAGAAGCCTTTGACTGGCACGCCGCACATAGCAGAGGCGGTATTGGGCGCACCGCGCAGTGCGCTCTGCATCGACTTCTCAACAATGTCCTCCGGCACCTTGCGCTCGCAGCCTCCGGCGGCCAGCGCAAGTCCCAGCAGCGACAGCAGATATACGTTCCCCCGATCGCTCATCGTAGTCTCCCCCAAGCCCCACACTCTATCGCGCTTGCCGGCCCCGGAGCCATCGCAAACTCGCAGCGTCGGGATTGCGTCGAACTGCAGCGGGTCGGGCGAGCGGGGCCTTAGACGAAGTCGAGGACCATGTGCTCGTAGTGGCGATAGACTCGCCAGCCGATGAGCATCATGAGCAGCGTCGGCACAACGATCCCCGCCCAGCCGAGCAGGCTCGGCGTCTCGCCATGCATGATGGCGCGCCGCAGCCCCGTGAGGATGCCGGCGATGGGATTGCACTGCAGGTAGGTACGGAAAGGAAACGGGATGACGTTGATCGGGTAGAACACCGGCGTCAGCCAGTACAGCAAAAGCAGCGACGTGCTGACGATATAGGCGACGTCGCGATAGATGACGTTAAGCACCGAGACGGCCAGCGCCGCCCCGCTGAGCAGCAGCACCAAACACAGCAAGAACACCGGCACCAGCAAGAGCGCCGGCGTCAGCTTGAAGGCTCCCGGGAAGATCGGGATGAACAGCAGGATGACCAGCGACTCGAGGCAGAAGTGCAAGCCGTAGCTCAAGATCGTCGCCACCGGCATGAGCTGGCGGGCAAAGATGGTCCGCTTGATCAGGTCAGCGTTGGTGACAAACACCGTCGTCACTGCTGAGAGGCTGCCCGTCACCCACTGCCAGACGATGAGCCCGATCAGAAGAAAGATCGCGAAGAAGGGCTCGCTGGAGCGAAACAGGTGGGTGAAGACGACGCTGATCAGCCCCATCGTGACGAGCGGGTTGAGCAGCGACCACAGCATGCCCAGCGCTTGCGAGCGATAGCGCGCCCGAAAGTCGGTCCGCGTAAGCAGCCACAAGACCTCCAGCGGATGCTGCGAGCGGGCTCGCGGCCGGTCGGTGCTTGCTTCGTCGGTAGCGAGGAGACTTGCGTCGGTGGAAAGCGCGGCCTTGCCCCCGCCTCGCAACGGATCGAGCAGCAGAGCCAGCGGGCCGGAAAACGTCCTCTGCGCGGTGCGGTGCGTCCACTCGGCGGGCAGGGCGCGATATTGACGGGCCGGCACGGTGGTCGGAGGAGCATGGCCAGCCGAAAGGCCGCTCGGCGACCCAGCCGGGGGTTCATGGCCTGCGGACTGCATGGATGGAAGCGTTTGAGCGGGTTCAGCCACGGAGCGACCTCGAAGTCCAGAAACGGCGGCGACTATA
Source organism: Pseudomonadota bacterium (assembly GCA_035345735.1). GTDB lineage: Bacteria > Myxococcota_A > Polyangia > Palsa-1104 > JAEUJZ01 > JAEUJZ01. The sequence goes on from DAORCZ010000881.1 coordinate 2,682, forward strand.
GCCCACCTCCCCTGGCTGCAAGCTCGCATTCACCGCCCGGCCAACCGCTCGCTACCCGCCACGGCCCTGCCTCCCTGTCAGTTCCGCAGTCGGTAGGCGATGAGAGCCTATATTGACAATGGCGTTGTGCCGTGGCTAGCGTAACCGTCAGTCGTCCTTAGCTTATTTCTTGAGGTTCCCATGAAGGTCAGCATCGCAGTTCCGGCCTATAACGAAGAGCGGAACGTTGCTCAACTGATCGATTCCCTGCGCACGCAGCGCACGCAGCACGCCGAGATCGTCGAGATCGTCGTGATCGCGAGTGGCTGTACCGATCGCACGGCCGACCTCGTGCGTGAGCGCCAGAGCCGGCCAGGAATCCCCATCGTCTTGCTCGAAGAGGCAGAGCGCCGTGGCAAGGTGGCGGCGATCAATACTTATCTCTCAGAGCGCCATCCCGACGTCGATGCGGTGTGCCTATGCAGCGCCGATCTCTTGGTCACCCGCGATGTCATCGAAAAGCTGGTCTGCTGCCTGCGCGACAACCCCGATGTCGGCATGTGCGGCGGCCGGCCGATGCCCACGAACGGCATGGGCACTTTCACCGGGGAAGCGACGCGCTTCCTCTGGCAAATGCATCACCGCGTCGCCCTGGAGTCGCCGAAGCTGGGCGAGCTCATCATGATCCGCGCCAACCTCGCCGGTCACCTGCCGCAGCACTGTGCCGTGGATGAGGCCAGCCTGGAACAGATGGTCTGTCGCGATGGCTATCGCCTGGCCTATGTCGGCGATGCTGTCGTCCACAACCACGGCCCCGAGACTTTCCGCGAGTTCCTGCGCCAGCGCCGCCGCATCGCTGCCGGCCACTACTGGCTGCGCGAGATCAGCGGCTATTCCGTCTCGACCATGAACGCCCTGCGTGTCGTGCGCTTGACGCTGTCAGAGTTCGGCCGGTCGGCGCCGCGGGCTTCGCTGTACATCATCGGCACCATCCTGACGGAGGTGCTGTCGCGGGCGCTGGGCTATCTCGACTTTCGCACCAACCGCAACAAGCACACCATCTGGCGCGTGAGTGAGAGCACCAAGCAGGTCATGACCGAAGACGTGCGGCCCCTCTACAGCCACGTCAGTGAGCAGGTGGTCGACGCAGCAGAAGCCTCGGCAGCCCGGGCCGCGTTGGGGGCCATCAGTGCCAGCGCAAGTTCGGCCGCGGCTTCGCATCCGTCCTAGGCC
>DAORCZ010000882.1:0-3891 GCA_035345735.1 Pseudomonadota bacterium
AAGCGCAGCTGGCGCAGAAAGGCTTGAGCGAGCGAAAGGATGCTCCCGCGAAGCCCGACCCGCAGTGGGCGCTGGATGCGTTCCTGGTCGCCACGACCACCGCGCTGCGCGGCAACGATCTGCCCGCTGCCCGAGAATGCCTGGACAGTGCACGTGCGCTGCTGAGCGAGGCGTCCTCGGTAGCGCAGCAGCAGCAGGTGCAAGAGCTGACCGAGGAGCTGCACGTCCGCGGTCGTCAGTTCCGTGAGCTCGCCAGCCTCTATGAAACGCGGCTCGCCGCCGGCTTATGGACGACGGCTCCCGGTGAAGCAACCCGCCTGCACGAGCTCCTCATCGATCTCTACAGCGGGCCGATTGCCGACCCCGGGCGGGCGCTGTCGCTGCTGCAGCCGCTTATTGAGGCCGCTCCGACCGACCTGCGTTTGCGTCGATTGGCGGTCCTGTTGCAGCGTCGCCGCGGCGATGTCGGTGGAGAAGCTGCGGCACTGGCCGAGCTGGATCGAACGGAGCAGAAACAAGGCCAAGGACCATCGCTGGCCGCTGACGTGTTGCGACGGGCTGAGCTGCTAGCCCAGAGCGGTGATGAAAGCGGCGCGGCTGCGCTGTATGAGCAGGTTCTGGCCCAGCATCCCGGCGAGCCCCAGGCGCTTGATGCGATCGAGCAGCTCTTGCGACGAAGCGGTCGCAGCGCCGAGCTAGCGCAGGTCCTGCGACGTCAGATCGAAGCTGCGCAAGCCCAGATCGCGCAGCGAGGAGACGAGCAGGGAGCCCTGGCGCAGCGCATCCTGCTCCTGCAAGCCAGCCTCAGCGATCTCTTCGAAAACGAGGCGGCGCAGCCCGAGCAAGCAGCTGCGGTGTATCGCAGCGTGGCCGCGCAGCGCCTGGAATACGTCCCGCCGCTTTTTGCCCTGGAGCGCCTTCTGCGTCGTCGGAAAGATGGCGCGCAGCAAGCCCGAGCCCTCGAACAGCTGGCCGAGACCTTGCCGACCGGCCCGACGCGGGCTGCGCTCTGGCTCCGACTCGGCGATCTCTTGGGGCGGCAGTCGGGGACTCGCCCCAGCGAGACCGAAGAGGCCTATAGCCGCAGCTTTCAGAGCATGCCCCTGCCTTCGCCGGTGGCTGCCCATGCCGTGCTGGGTCGACAGCAAGCGCTCCTCGCTGCCCGCACACAGGGCAAGCTGGGCGAGGTCTACGAGGCTTGGTTAGATACGCTGGCTCCCGATGAGCCATCGCGGGCGCTGTTCTCGGCCATTTTTGCCGAGGAGCGCGCGCACTTTAGCAGCGATGCAGGCACCGTCACGGCGCTTGAGCGCAGCGAAGCGCTGCTGACCAAGACGCTGCAGGATCTGCGACAGGACACCGACGCCAACAGCCAGTCTCCCGAGCTGGTCCCCCTGCTGGAGTGGGGCCGCTATCAGCTGTCCAGCCGTCGCAGCGATGGCAAACAGCAGGGCGTGGCGCTGGCTGGTCTGGCTGCCTATTTGACGCCGCGGATCGATGCAGCAGCTCGGCCCACCGTCGGTGCGCTGTGGCTGCGCGCTGGTCTGCTGGGCGCTCTTAATGAAGACGAGCAGATTCAAAAAGTCGAAGCGGCTCGCCGGCTGCTGCAGGCCTATCGCTTGCTGGGGGATGTTCCCCAGGTCCTGGTGCCGCTGTGCGATCTGCTCGAAGACGGCGCCATCCTGGAGCCGCTGGTGCGCGAGCCGGAGATCATTCCCGTGCTGCGGGCCCGGCAGGCCATCTCGCCGAGCGGTGAGGTCGATGATCGGCTGCTTTGGACCTTGATGGAAGCCGAGGTCTGGCTGCAGCGCGGTGAAGGCGATGAGGTCGATGCCGCGACACGCACGCGCTGCGCTCAGGAAGCGGCGGAAGCGGCGATGCGGGCCCTGTCGCTCGACGCGAAAAACATCGTCGCGCTGCTTCTTTTGCGGCAGGCAACGGCGCCGGGCAGTGGCGGTGGCGCTGAACTGGCACCGGGGGCTGCGGTTTCGTCGGAAGATGCCGCTAGGCTGCGCGCGTACGGGCTATACACCCTGCGCTTGGCGTCGCTGCTCACCGTTCCCGAGACTCTGTCCGAGCTCTACAACGAGGCCGCCCAGATCTTTATCAAGCTGGGGGATGTCGAGACGGCAGCAGCGTCGCTGCGTGTCGTGCTCGATAACTCGCCACTCGATGATGCGGCGTTCAACCAGCTGCGCAGCCTGCTTACAGCGAGGGCTGAAGACAGCAAGAAACCAGATGTTGGGCCGCTGCTCGAGCTACTCAACTTCCGCTTGGCTCTCGTCCCCGAAGACGAGGCACAAGAGCGGAGCGAGCGCAGCTTGCGCAGCTCCCTCCTGTTGCAGCGAGCGGGCCTGTTTCAGGCGGCTGGACAACTGCCGCAGGCCGCAGCCGATCTGGAGGCTCTGCTCCAGCTGGATTCGCGCCAGACCGCGGCCCATCGTCGCCTCGCTGAGCTGCAGGCGCAGAAGGGCAACAACGATGCTGCGATCCTGCACTACGAACAGTTCTTGGCACTCGGCGGTACTCCGGCCGAACGCCAGGCTGTCCACGTCGCGGTCGGTCGCCTGCTGAGTGTCGTCGATCCAGCCCGCGCGCTGCCCCACGTGCTGCAGGCCATCGAGCTTGGGCACAAGTACCGCGAGCTGCGCGGGGACGAGGTCGATACCGCGGAAGAGGTCTCAGCGCTCTCGGATCTTTATCGCTGGCAGCAGAAGCTGCAGCTGAGCCTGGGCCAGGTCGATGCCGCGATTGCTACCCTGCGCGAGCTCGACAAACACATCCCGCGCGACGAGCAGTTCTTTGAGGAACGTCAGCGCGTGGCCATCGAGATCGCCAATGTTCTAGAGGGGGCTCGCGGCGATCGTACAGCGGCCATCAGCTCGCTGGAGCAGCTGCTCACCGCCGAGCCGCTGGCGCTGAGCGCGCTTGAGCGCTTGGCGTCTCTGGTGCAAGCCGCCGGTGACACGAGCCGGGCGCAGGGGCTCTATCGCAAGTTTATCGACGAAGCGCGTCGGCTGGCGCGCGAGAGCATTTCTCGCGTCGAACCAGCGAAGGCCGCGCCATTTCAGGCCCTGGCCAAGATCTTTGGCTGGCAGAAGGCCGGCGATGCTCAGCAGCTAGCGCTGCAGGCTGCGATGGCGGCGGGGGCAGGTGGGGTACCGCGAGCCCCAGCACCCAAGATGCTGCCCAAGCCGGTCACCGCGCCGCTCAAGAGCTTGGCCTTCAGCAGCGACGCTCGTGGGGTCCTGCTCGACCTCTGGTTAGAGAGCGCCGAGACGGCAAATCGTCTCCTTGCTCCCGAGCTGAAGACGCTGGGCAGCGACACCAAAGAGCGCCTAAACGCCAAGCAGGTGCCGCAGGTCTGGGCGATCGTCGACGAGCTGGCCCGCAAGTTCGGCATGGCGACCTCGGACCATCCCTACGGCCTGTATCTTTCGCGCGAGCGAGAGCTCTGTCAGCTCTCCGGCAATAACCTCGTCTGCGGCAGCAACTTCTCGGGGAGTCTGCGCGACCTATCGGCCTCTCGCTATTGCCGGCTGCTCCGTCGCCTGGTGCTTTTGCCGGACCGCCTGGGGCCGATCGATGGCGACCTGACCGAGCTACTGCTTTACATCACCGCCTGCTGCCAGCTGGTGGGCCTGCCGGGTCCGACTCTGCAAGCCGAGCTCAAGACTCGACTCGATGAGCGCCTGCGCAGCCTGGATCGCGCGATCAGTCGGCGCGAGCGCGGTGGTCTGCGCAACCTATCCGCTCGGCTGGGCGTGCTCAACGGGGAAGCGGGTCGCGACCTGATTGCCGCCTGGCAGGAAGAGGTTCGGATGGGAGCCGCTCAGCTTGCGCTGGCCCTGAGCGGTGATGTCCAAGGTGTGCTCAGCGACCTATCTGTCA
>DAORCZ010000883.1:0-3890 GCA_035345735.1 Pseudomonadota bacterium
CTGGCTGATCTCGTCGATGACAAGCAGCCCCACACTGGTTTACCCTGGCCGAGATGTCCACCTTGCCAACCATCCAACGCCGTCGCCGCGAGGAGGGGCCCTCCCGGGGGCTGAACTTGCGGCTCCTGTTTTTTCTGGTATCGGGCCTCGTTTCGGGGTGGGGATTCCCTGGCGAAGCGACGGCGCAACGGCTCAGCACGCCGTCGGCGATCCGGCCGGCTCCGACGGGGCGGGGGAAGCACTGCTTAGGTGAGGCGGTCAATAAGACCACGCTCGAGCACACGGTCGCCGGCTCGATCAACCCGCTCGGCATCGGCAACTCGCTGCGCCTCGGCTGGTGTACGCCGCTCATTAAGAAGCCCGGCCTGCTGTTCGACTTCACCAACTTCGATGTCGGCGTGCTGATGATGAACTCGCCGACCGATACGCACCTTGGCGTGCAGATGTTCCTGGCGCCGCTTTCGATCTTGGTGCTGCGCGCCGAAGCGACGGCGTTTTACATCTGGCCGACGCCGCTGCAGGGTGCGGGCTTCATCACGGTCAACAGCCCCAGCGAATTCACGCTGGCTCGCCTGTCGCCCGACCCCACCGGCTGGAACCACAACCCGCCGGACGGTCAGCCCGAAGGCCCGGTCACCCCCGCGAGCACGGCGTTTGGCGGTCGCGTCATGATCGGTGCCACGCTGCAGGGCCAGATCCCGATCGTCTCGAAGCTCGACATCCAGGCCGCCATCGGCGCCAACGCCGAGTACTGGAGCGTGACCTCGCCAGCCCTTTCCAGCGTCGCACCGGGCGGAGGCTTCTACGCCGCTCGCCGTGACGTCATCCTGCTCGGCTCAGCCGACTGGGTCATCGCCAGCACCGCTGCGCTGCTATTCAGCATCAAGCCGCACTACAACCTCAACCTCAAGCTCGGTGGCTTCAACGACCTCGTCTACGTGCCCAGCCACGGTTACCTCGGCAACATCGCGGGCGGTCTGCTGGTGCTCAACGTGCCGAACCTGCGCTTCCTGGCCAAGAGCTTCAACTTCTTCTTCCGCGCCGGCACCTTCACTCACCACGCATTCCGCGTCGGTGGTGGGCTGACCATCGCCGGTGGCGTCAACATCATCTATGAGCTGTCGCCGAGCCCGCCGCCGCTGCCGCCGCCTGCGTCGTCTCAGGCCCCGGCCGTGACGCCGGCGTCGACCACGATCAGCGATGCTCCGCCCGCGACGACCGCCGCCCCGCCGGCCCCGGCCTCGGCTGGCGATCCGGGGACACCGACCTATGGCGTCCCCCCGGCGGTACTCGATCCCACTCCCGTTCCACCTCCTCCCTCGGCAGGGCGTTAATCATGACTACCGATGCCATGTCTATGACCAATCTGAATGCACCGCAGGGACGGACCCGACGGGCCAAGTCAGGTCTTGCCGGGCTGCTCGCTGGCCTCTTGGGTCTGGCCTGCCTGACCGACAGCCGGCCGGCGCGGGCCGAGCTCTATACCGGCCTCGATGCCGCGTTCACCATGGACGCGCTATGGGGTACCGGCTCTCTCGTCGCGCTCACCGGCAACGCGGTGACGCTGATCCAGGGCAAGCCGCAGCGCGGCTGGATGTACGCCGGCTTCATCTTCGGCTTCGTCAACCTGGTGATGAGCCCGATCATCATCGTCTACGGTCGCGCCGACATCGAGCGCGTCCCCTCCGCCGACGGCACCCACTTCGACCACGGCCCCAACCGCCCCGAGATCGGCTTTGGCATGGGCGCTGCGCACGGTGTGCTGGGCGTGACCTGCCTGGCCCTTTCGATCCGCAACGCCGTGATCTGGCACCGTCAGCGCGTCGCCGAGTCGCAGGCCCCCACCGAGCCCGTCGCCTCGCGCACCTTCACCAACCTGCAGCTTGCCCCCCTCATCGCCCGCGATAACCAAGGCGGCGCTCTCCTCGGCCTGACGCTCACCGGCCAGACCTTCTAGGGTCGCCGTGCTTGCTGCGGCTCGCAGCCCCGCGCGCTTGAAATTTCTGGCGCCTTAGACGGACAATTGAAGCTGGATGTCCGGACTCACTGAGGTCTTTCGTGGGGTCAACGGGCGCTTCTTGGCGGCGCGCTGGTACGACCTATTCACGTATTACTACGTCGACCAGGACAACCGCGAAAACGTAGCCGCCTATCGCAGCTGGGTCGTTCGTCACAAGGCTCAGTTTCCCCAGGGCATCGGAACCGCGGTCTGGGTGGACAGCGTCGGAGCGCTCAACCCACCCAGCAAACAGGTGCGCGAGCGCTACGCCGAGTTTGCCGCCAGCGACCTGATCGTGCAGCGCGCACGGCTGAACCTGATCGAAGCGGACGGCTTTTCCGGCGCCACCGCCCGCAGTGTGTTGACGGGCATGACCCTGCTGCGCCGCCTATCGTTCCCACAGCATGTCGCCAAAGACCCCGTGGATGGCATGACCTGGCTGTTTTCGGTGATGCCGCCCGCGCCCCAGCGCAAGACTCCGGCCGAGGCCGCGGCCTTCTTCAAGGCGCAGATCGTGGAGTACCGCGCAAGCCGCTGACCGGCTCTGCTCACCAGCCTCCAATTAATCAATTTAAAATAACAATCCGCATTTCTTTAATATAAAAACAACTCATTACTAATATCCACGTAATGAATCAATCATTGGCAGCGATACAGAATTGAGCTGGGGGGGCGCGCGCTAGGTCAGCGTCCCCGAAATTCGTGACCTCAGGGCCCCTGCCTAGACGGCCTCGGCTGCTAGGCGCGACGAGGGAGCATGCCCGTCGGCATGTGACCGAGGAGCAACGACGCAGACGGGGCTGGATGGGCAAAGGGATGGGGTCACGAATTTCGGGGACGCTGACCTAGGCCATCGCGGGCTACTGCGGAGTCGTGGGGATCTGCTCTTCGGCGGCAGGGGGGGTTTCGGGGGCGTCGCTGGGGCCGGCTGGGGAATCGGGCGTTTTTTTGCGGGGCTTGGTGCCGCGCAGGCGCTGTAGCGACACGCTCTGACGCGCTCCTGAGCTGGGGTCCAAAAGGACGCTCGCTTCCTGATAGCCGTCGAGTCGCAGGAACAGCTTGAGCGGGGCGCCGTGTAGTTCTTCGTCGAGCTTGAGCGGCGTCTTGCCGATCGACTGGGCGGCCCCCTCGCGGAACACCTCGGCGCCGCGCGGATCGCTGGACAGCGTCAAATGGACGCGGCCGCTCACCGGCGCCGGCTTGGCCACGCTGGCCTGCGCTGGCTCGCCGCTGGGCTGGGGCGGCGGCGACGGGGGCGAGCTGTCCGCGGGCTTGAGCTGCAGCGGGATCTTCTGCCGCGTCGATTGCCCGTAATTCAGGATGACGGTGGTGTCGAGATACCCAGACAGGCGGAGGTTGATGCGCAGGCCGCCGGCTCGCCGCGACTCGCTGCGTCGAAACGGCGTCGTCCCCAGGACCTCATTGTTGTCGGCCCGCACCAAAAGCGCCCCCGGCGGATCGCTATCGACCTCCCACTGCACGCTCTCAGGGGAGCTGGTCAGAGCGGGTCCCCCCGCTTCGTTGAACAGCAGGACGGCGCTCGCGACCACCAGCAGCGCGGCGATGCTGATCGCCACCATGAAGCGACGGCCGTTGATCGTGTTCAGCGTCTGCCCCAGGCCGCCGGTCGTGGTCATGGCCGAGCGCGTCTTGCTCTTGGGGCGTTCGGCGTTGGCGGCCGCGGCGTTGGCGCGCAGTGGACTAACCCGGCGCGTGCGATAGGCCCCCAGCGCCTCAAGCTCCCCGACTATCTCGTCCATGTTGGGGCGCGCCTCGGGATCTTTGGCCAGCATGCGATGCACAAGCTCAGCCAGCTCCTCGGGGATCGAAGGATCTAGCTTCTGCACCGGCGGCGGCTTGTCGCGCATGTGCATGCTCATCAGCTCGCTCG
>DAORCZ010000884.1:0-3884 GCA_035345735.1 Pseudomonadota bacterium
ATCGCGCTGGGCTCGCTGCAGGTGCACCACTTGCGGCGCCATGTAAAGCATCATCGAGGTCTCAATCTCGTCGGCGTGGGTGCCCGCGCTCTGCTGCTTCAGCCCGGCCTCGACGGCCGCCGTGGCGCTGGTCAGATCGGTGTACTCGATGAGGATGCCGGCTGCTGCCAGGTGCTGCCGGGCTGGCTCTAGCGCCCAGTTGGTGCTGATCCCGGTGTTCAAAAAGTAGACTCGGCGCACGCCGTGCCGGGCTAAAGAATGGCAGATATCTTCTAATGTATCGCGGAATACATCACGACGAATATGCATTGAACCTGGGTATTCCACGAATGCCGGATAGTAGCCATATTGCACTGTCGGCAGCAGGACTACTGGGCAGTCCCGGGCGATGCGCTCCGCCAGGTATTCCGCCATCAGGAAGTCGGTGTTGAGCGGGAGATGCAGCCCGTGCTCTTTGCAGCGCGCACCGATCGGGACAACGGCCAGCCGATGCTGACGCAGCACCGCTTCAGCTTCCGCCCAGGTCAGCGATTCCAGCCACACTGCCTGCGTGGGCTTGCTCTTTGCCATGTTCTGGAGCTTGCCCGCGGCGGCGCTGATGGGTCGTTCGCCCAAGTTCCCAGCGACAGCAGCAGTCAGCACCCCCTGAGCAAACTGGCGCCGCTTGAGGCCGCAGGTGGGGCGACGCTGCCTGCCGCTCATGTCACCGCTCGCTGGCCGAGACGATGCCGCAGGTTGGCGCGTACCGCCGGCCACTCAGCCGGCAGGATGCTGTAGACGCAGGTATCGCGATAGCTGCCCTCGGCAGCGGGATGCAGGTTCAGCTGATGATTGCGCAGGATGCCGTCGAGCTTGGCGCCCAAGCGCTCGATGCCGGCACGGCTGCGCTGGTTATGCAGGTGGGTGCGAAACTCGACGGCGATACAGCCGAGCGTGTCGAAGGCGTGGCTCAGCAACAGGAGCTTGCACTCGGTGTTGATCGCCGTCCGCTGCACTGACTGCCGATACCAGGTTGCGCCGATCTCGACGCGCCGGTTGCTGCTGTCGATGTTGAGAAAGGTCGTCATCCCGACCGCCTTGCCAAGCCCATGGTGGATGACCGCAAACGGCAACATCGTCCCCTGGGCCTGAAGCTCCAGCCGACGGGTAATCTCGCGGGCCATCGACTCGGGCGAGGGCACCGAGGTGTACCACAGCGTCCACAGCGCTCCGTCGCGGGTGGCTTCGACAAGGTCGTCGTGATGCAGCGGCGAAAGCGGAACCAGGGTCGCGTGCTGACCCACCAGCGTGACGGGATAAGTGAGCGCGGTCATGCGTCGGCTAGTCTGCCAGCCCAGCCCCCAAAGTGTGATACGGTTTCTAAGCGCTTCGCAGATTGGACTTGGCGAGGCTGTTCACCCGGGGGGATGACCATGGCAACTCAGGTCGGAGTCGGCACCAGTGTGCAGCGCAACACGCGGCTGGCCGCGCAAGAGGCACTGGCCAGCGCCCTCCACAGTGCCGCTGTCGAGCGCGCCGACCTCGTGCTCGTGTATTTCAACATCGGTCATGACGCCCTGCTGTTGTCCAAGACGCTGCGCGCCGAGACGGCCGGCGCAGACCTCGTGGGCTGCTCGGTGTCGGGCTGCATCGGACGCGGCTTCGCGGACGAATCGTCGTACTGCATTGAGGTCCTGGTCATCGCGTCCGATGAGCTGAAGTTTCACACCGCCAGCGTCCCAGACATCGCGAGCGATCCCGGGGCTGCCGGACGTACCCTGGGCACCGCCCTGCGCCCGCACGTCGGACCAGACGCCTCGGCGATGCTGTTTTATGCCGATGCGTTCACGCTGAACTATTCGGCCATCAAAGACGGCATCGATGCGGAGCTCGGGACCTCGCAGTTCCTGCCGTTCCTGGGAGGGGGAGCCAACAACGACGTCACCAGCATGCAGACCTTTCAGCTGCACAACGACGCGGTGTACGAAAAAGGTGGAGTGTGCACGTTGATCCGTGGCGCGCACGAGGTGGTGGCCATGGCTACGCACGGCTGCACGCCGATCGGTATGGTGCAGCAGGTGACGCGTTCATCGGGCAACGTCATCCAAGAGCTCGACGGCAAGCTATCGCTGGAGGTCATCAAGACCTTCATCACGGCCGAAGAAGACGAAAACTGGCTGACCGCGGTCGGCAACCTCTGCCTGGGCCTTGAACTGCCGGAGGCGGTGCGGGGCGAATACGACAAGCTGTGCATCCGCTACATGGTCGGTCGCGATCCCGTGGCGGGCAGCATCACCATCCAGACCGAGACGCCGCCCGGTACGCGCATCCTGCTGGCCCGTCGGGACGCTGAGCGGATGGCAGCGGACACAACGCGGGTCGCGACGGCTCTGCTGGCTCGGCTCGCTGGACGCACGCCGAAACTGCTCTTGCATTTTGAGTGCACTGGCCGTGGCAAGCTGTTCCTTCGCGATCAGGTCCGCATCGATCTGCTACAGCGCCTACAGAGCTGCGTCCCAGCGACGGTGCCGTGGTTCGGGGCATACGTCGGTGGCGAGATCGCTCCCATCGGGGACGTCAATCTTTTCCATAACTACACCGCGGTGGTGGTGGCCCTGCTCTAGCGCCGGTCTGAGGCGCCCCAGACGAGCCCATGGCAGCGGAGCAGAATCCTCAGTCCCCGCCGGCATCGCCGACGCGAGAGAGCACAGCCGAGCCTCTGGTCAGCGACGCCGAAAGCATGCAGGAGACGCTCGCAGCCTTGGGACGCGAGAACAGCACGCTGCGCTCCGAGGTGCTGCGCCTCCTGCGGGTCGAGTCCGATCTGTCGCGCCACAATGCTTCTCTCGATCGGCAATCCTCGGCGTACAAACAGCTGGCCGAGCTGGGCAAGCGCTTCAATCGCGAGATCTCGCGCCAAGAGATTGCTGCGGCGCTGGTGCAGTTCGCGCTGTACACCGCCAACCTGCAGCGCTGCGTCGTCCAGCTTGCGCAAGGCGGTCGCTTTCAGACGCTGGCCCAGGATGGCTACTACGATCCCGATCAGGAACGCGCGGTAGCCGAGCTGTCGCTCACTGAGGACGATCCGCTGATCCGAGAGCTCGAGAGCGCACTTCATCCACGCCTGCGAACGCTCCCAACCGCATCGGCGCCGGCTGCTCCGGATGCCACGGCGGAGCGTTTCTTCATCGATGAGTACGTGCTTCTGCCGCTGCGCGATGAAATCAGCGGCCGGCTCTTTGGTTATCTGGTGGCAGGGAGTACGCGCAAGAAGGCGGCGCACCACGGCCGCATCCTGCCCGGTGAGCCGCTTCTTCTGTCGCTCTCCAGCCTGGTGGAGCTCGCGGTGGTGACGCTGCGCTCAGCGGCCCTGCGAGAAGCCCTGCAGGCCGAGCGGGCCCAGTTAGAAGCTCGCGTTGCCGAGCGAACTGGCGAGCTCGCCGAGGTCAACGCACGACTGCAGGTCGAACTGCAGGAACGTCAGAACGGCGAAGAACAGCGCGCCGCCCTATGGCAGTCGGTGGTCAAGGCACAGGCCGCCCGCATCGCCGAGCTCTCGACTCCGATTCTGCCGATTACCGAGCAGATCCTGGTGCTGCCGCTAATCGGCGTGATGGATCCGCAGCGCGTCGATCAGTTGGGCAACGCGGTGCTGGAAGGGGCGGTGCAGCGTCGAGCCCGGGTCGTCATCTTGGACCTGACCGGCGTGCAGGCTCCGGATCGCGCGCTCGCAGTCGCGCTCAGCAAGACCGCGCGAGCCCTCGGCCTGGTCGGCGTCCAGACGCTGCTCACCGGGATCGGAGCCAGCCTGGCGCGTATCTTGATCCTCGACGGTACACCGCTCGATACATTGACGACGAGCGCCAGCCTGCAAGCGGGCATCGCGCAGGCCCTGCGCATCGTTC
>DAORCZ010000885.1:0-3879 GCA_035345735.1 Pseudomonadota bacterium
GCAGCCTGCTCGTCGTTGGTGTCAAACCCGCCGATCAGGCACCGCACGGCACTGCGCTGCAGATCCTCCTGAACTGCCAGAGCTCGCTCTTGTTGGTGCCGCTGGCCCGCACGACGCGGCCGGTTGACCGCACCCCGACCGTCCAGAACTGATCCCGCCCCAGCCGGAACCCTTGCATTGAACAGAGCAACATCTCGATCGGACCGGTCTTTTTTCTCAACATAACTTGCGCTGCTGCGACGGAGCTTGCAGTACGGTTGCGAGCGCTAGTTCGCCTGGTTTGCTATAGCCAGCTGGCGGAGGTGTCCCCGTGCCCACTTCGCAGATCATCCTCGCCGCTGCGCGCCCCCGGCCTGCGGCTTGGCGTTCACCCCGGCCGCCTTTATGGACCGCTTGGGCGTTGCTGTTCTCTTGGCAGGTCGCATCGGCGCAGCCGCAGCCGCTTCCCGAGGCCCCGGCTGCCACGGCCCCAGGCTTTGCGCTGAGCCTGCCGCTGGCGCTGTCGCGGGCTCTGTCGGCGGGACCCGATCTGGTGCGTGCTCACAACGAGCTGCGCAGCATCGAGGCTCGTCGTCCGGGCGCTGCGCTGTGGTTGCCCAGCAACCCCTACGCATCGCTGATGTTCGGGCCGCGTCGCGAGCGGCAGAGCGATGGCTCGACGATTGGTGCGCTGCAGCTGCAGGTCCACATCGAGCAGAGCTTCGAGATTGCCGGCCAGCGCTGGACGCGCCTTGATGCGGTAGCCGCCGCCAGCGCCGCCCAGCGCGACCAGGCCGAGTACGCCCGACGCAGCGTCGAGGCTGCGGTCAAGAGTGTGTATGTGGGGTGCCTGCTCTCGGCGCAGCGGGTGCAAGTAGCCGTCGAGCGGGAAGCCATCGCGCGGCAGCTCTTGGACTCGGCACGCACCCGCACCCAGCTCGGCGCAGCCGGCGAGCTAGAGCCCAACCTGGCGGAGATCGAGGTCGGCCGCGTGCAGGGTGAGCGCCGGGACACCGAGGTCGAGCGCGAGGGCCGCCTAGCCGAGCTTCGCGTGCTCGTCAACCTGCCGCCGACCGTGCCGCTGACCCTGGTTAGCCATGAGCTGGCTGGTCAGCCCGCGCTGCGCCCAACCGAGCTTGCGCTGAACGAGCTGATTGAGCGCGCGTATCAAGCCCGCGCGGATCTGCGCGCCATCTACAAACAGAAGGAAGCCCTGCACGCCGAAGAACGTCGGCTGTTGCGTGAGATCGTGCCCAATCCGCTGTTGTCGTTTGACTGGCAGAAGGATCTGGATGGTCAGGAGTTCATTGGTGGCACCGTCGGAGTTGCGTTGCCGCTGTGGAATCGCAACCAGGCCGGGCGGGCGCACGTGCATGCGGCGGAGCGCAACCGCCAGGCCGAGCAGCGGCTGCTCCTGACCCGCATTGCGGCGGAGGTCGGGCAGACCCTGGTGACGCTGCAGCTACGCCACAGCCAGGTCGAGGCGTTTACCCGCGATGCTCTGCCGCCTGCGCAGCGCAACGTCGAGCTGCTGCGGCGCGGCTGGCAGGCCGGCAAGTTCGATCTGTTCCGCGTCATCACCGCCCTGCGCGAGCTTGCCGAAGTCCGCACGCGCTATCTGCTGATGCTGGAGCAGCTGTGGCTGGCCGCCATCAGCCTCGAACGAGCCGTCGGTGAGTCCCTCTTTACGGCCACCGCTGCGGTGGTCGCTGCCCCTTCCTCTTCTGTCCCAACAGGTGCGCCATGACGGCTCTACACAGCAAGCGGGGCCAAGCCCTGCTGATTCTTGTGGTTGCAATCGGTGGTATCGGTATCGGTCTCCTGCTTCCGCGTGGCGGGACCGCACCGCAGAGCGCGCCGCCCCCTCTGCCGGCGACGCCAGAGGCCGCTGGCCGGGTAGCGCTGACCGCCGATGCGCTGCGCAAAAATCAGATCGAGGTCGTTGAGGTTCGGCGCCAACGTCTCGCCCGCGACGTTGAGGTCGTGGGCTCGGTGGGGCTCGCCGCCAACTATCATGCCGAGGTCGGTCCGCTGATTCCGGGGCGCATCGTCTCGGTGAAGGCCCAGGTCGGCGAGCGCGTGCAGGCCGGGCAGGTGCTCGCTGAGCTTGAGAGCTCCGAGGTTGGCACGGCCCAGGCCGCATATTTGACGGCACGTGCGACGTCACTGGCTGCTCAAGCCAACCTGCGCCGCGAGCGGGAACTGGCTGAGCGCAAGGTTTCATCCGAGCGCGAGCGCGAGCTGGCCGAGGCCGCCGCGATTACCGAGCAGGCCCAGCTGGCGGCAGCGACCCAGCGCCTGCGGGCCCTGGGGCTGCGCCAGGTGGACATCAAGCAGATCACCGAGGCGCGGGCTGGCATCGTGCCGCTGTGCAGTCCGATCGACGGCACGATCATTAGCCGCAGCGTCTCGCTGGGGCAGGCGGTGCAGCCGGCCACCGACGCCTTCGCCGTTGCGAACCTTAGCCAGCTGTGGGTGCAGCTCGATCTCTTCGAAAAAGATCTGCCCTATGTGCACGCCGACCAGCGCGCCGAGATCCGCACCGAGGTCTATCCCGGCCGGAGCTTTCCGGCGCGCGTCGCCTACGTCGGTCAGGTCATCGATGAAAAGACGCGCACCGCCCCCGTACGCGTCGAGTTTGACAACCACGAGGGCCTGCTCCGCCCGGGGCAGTTCGTCACCGCCACGCTGCAAGGCGATCCCAGTCGTGTCACCAGCGAGGTCCTGGCCGTGCCTCGCAAGGCTGTACTCACCGTCGAAGGCAAGCCGCTGGTCTTTGTGCAGGAGGGCACCGGCTTTGGCCGGCGTGGCATCGAGCTTGGGGCCTCGGGCGGGGCGATGATCGAGGTGCGAGCCGGTCTGCTCGGCGGGGAAAAGATCGCCGTTGATGGCGGCTTCCTGCTTAAGAGCGAGCTCCTGAGGTAAGCCATGAATCCAAATCTCTCTAGCGAAAGCCGGGCAGGTGAGCTGAGCGGTCTGGCTCGCCTGGTTGCGTTTGCGGTGCGGCGTCGCGGTGTCGTGTTGGTGCTGGCCGCCTTCGTCGCGCTGTTCGGGGGCTTGGCGCTGCGTCGCCTGTCGATTGATGCCGTCGCCGATGTCACCAACGTGCAGGTGTCGATCATCACCAGTGCGCCTGGCCTGTCTCCTGCCGAGGTCGAGCAGTACCTGACCTATCCCATTGAGATGGCGATGAACGGTCTGCCCGGCGTGACCGAGATCCGCAGCGTCAGTCGCACTGCGGTCTCAGCGGTCACCGTGATCTTCGATGACGATCGCGACGTTTGGTTCTGTCGTCAGCTGGTCAACGAGCGGCTGAAGTTGGCCGAGGCCGACATCGACCCGATGTACGGCCGACCTGAGCTGGCACCGGTATCGACGGGTCTGGGCGAGATCTACGAGTTCTATCTGGAATCCACCGACGGCAAACACAGCCCGATGGAGCTGCGCACCCTGCTCGATTGGGAGGTGGCGCGTCGCCTGCGATCGGTGCCCGGGGTCATTGAAGTGAACGCCATGGGCGGCGAGGCCAAAGAGTATCAAGTAGTCATCGAGCCGAAGCGGCTGGCCGAATATCGTCTGACGCTGGGCAAGATCTACAATGTGCTGCGGAGCAGCAGCGCCAACATCGGCGGCGGTTACATCGAAAAAAACCGCGAGTCCTACGTCATCCGCGGCGAAGCGCAGTACCGCGATCTGCGCGACATCGGTAACACCGTGGTCACGACCGATACCGACGGCACGCCGGTGCTGCTGCGTCAGCTAGGCAGCGTCAAGCTGGGGCCGGCGCTGCGCTTTGGCATCGTCACCAAACACGGCAAGGGTGAAATCGTCGCCGGCACGGTGATGATGCTGATCGGGCAGAACTCGCGCGAAGTGGTCGGCAACGTCAAAAAGAAGCTG
>DAORCZ010000886.1:0-3868 GCA_035345735.1 Pseudomonadota bacterium
CCGATCACGCAGGAGACGAGCGCGGAAGAAGGCAAGCCGCTGACCATTGCCGCTCGCAAGCAGCGCGTCTCGCAGAACTGGCTGAAGCTGCCCGCCGGTGGCATTAGCTTCGAGGATGCGCTGGCCTATGTCGCCTGGCTGCGTGACAGCGGCCGCGTTCCCGGGGCCCGGCTGTGCGACGAGTTCGAGTGGGAGCGGGCCGGCCGCGGCGCCGACGATCGCGAGTATCCGCATGGCGATCAGCTCGACTCCGACGATGCCAACTTCGACGCCACGTACGACAAGGACAACAACGCGCTCGGCCCCGATGAAGTCGGCAGCCACCCCGCCTCGCGCAGCCCGTTCGGGGTCGATGACATGGCCGGCAACGTCTACGAATGGGTCCAGTCGCGCCTCAATCCTGAAGAGGTCGTGGCGCGCAGCGGCGGCTACTACGCGACGGAGATCACCCACCACGTCAACAACCGCAACGTCTACGATCGGCAGTTTCGCGATCCGGGCATCGGGCTGCGCGTGTGCGCCAGCTGGCCGCACCCGGAAAAATAAGCTGGGGAGTAAAGACAACGCTGGCGACAGCTGACCCCGGAAGCGGAGACAGCTGACCTCAGGACCTTGCGCAGCGCGTCGGATGGACCCCGGCGCGGCCCGTTCGAGGCAGGCGAAAAACCCAACAATGCTGGCCATCGACTCCACCTACCCCGGCGGCCGCACAGTAGGGCTCCCAGGCGCGCCTCGCCGTGAAGCGTGCCTGGACCAGTCCTTGCATTTAGTCGCTTTCGAGGTCCTGTCATGCGGAACATGTGCTGTTGGTTAGCTCTAGCGGGTACGGCGTCGATGCCAGCCTGTGGCGCCGAGTCCGGCGTCGAAGCAGCCAGCACGCTCGCCGAGTACAAGGCGTCTCTCGTGCACGCCAACGGCAGCCGCATCAACGGCAGCCGCATCAACGGCAGCCGCATCAACGGCAGCCGCATCAACGGCACCGAGCTAAGCGCCACCATCGCCCTCAGCGGGACCGAGCTTGTGCTCTCCGATTCGAACGGTCAGCTGCTCTATTCCGGGACCGGCCTGGTCGGCGCGACCATCCCGACCGACCTAGCCAACGGCACCGTCGTCGATCTGACCATCCAGTCCGTCACCTTCGACGCCGCCGCGGGCGCCTATCTTTACGAAGTCACGTATCCCAACGCAATAAACGGCAAGCCCGAGCCGCTGTGCGACAAAGTCAACGGCAAGGCCGTCCTCGCGCTGGCCCTCGCCGGGACCTACAGCGACGACACCGGCGCCAATACGCCCGACCCCAGCCACTTCACGTTTGGCTGCGTCAACGCCGCCATCGGCAAGTGCGCGCTGTGGGGCTATCACCCCAGCAAGACGCGGCAGGAGTGCCTCTCCAGCCTCTGCAAGCAGCAGCCGCTCGCCTCGTGGCATCAGGCCTGCATTCACATGGTGCGGGCCGACTACTGCGGCGACGGCGTCCCCCACACCCGCGACGGCACGCTCATCAACGTCTGGGACAACCTAGGCATCGAGTCGCCCGATCCCAGCTCCTGGGAAATGGAAGCGGAGTGGACGCAAGATGGTGCCCGCTGCATCCGCCACACCCGCTGGCTGCAAGCCGATTCCAACAGCGCCGTGACCGACCTCGAATACGTGCGCCGCACCTGCCCAAGCCGCCTCGCCGAAAACCAGCCGACGGCCTGCAACAGTGACCGCTCGGACTTCTTCGCTAGCTATGGCTTCCATCTCATCCCCGATGGCCGGCGCCTCCTCCGCAACCAGTCGGAAGGCAACTTGACCAACCGCGGCGACGCCAAGAAGTAGTCCGTCCAGCCATCGCTCGCTCCCCTCGCTCCCGGCCCGCACAACCTGCGTCCCCAGCACTCCGTCGCACAGCCAGCCGGGCCCGCCCCTCGGCCCCCGCATAAGTTCATTTCCTGATACCGTCCCGCCATATCGATAGTTTCCCCTAATACCGTGGCTGTTCCCCGACTTGCCAGGTCGCCAGCTGGCGACCGCGGGGTCACGTCTGCCTCGAAATCCTTGCCCAGCCCGGCGGCCACCTGCGGTATGAATGGCGCGCGTTTTTGTCGCTCTCCTCGGCGTTCCCCCGACGCCACTCGGCCGCCATCCTGACCCCTTGGAGCTCCCCTTGGACACATCGATGCGACCCTTCCCGCGCCGGCTTTCTCGCCGCCTGCCCCTTGGGGCGGCCGCCGCAAGCGTCCTGCTTATCGCCCCCAGCCTGTCCCGCGCCCAGCTGCAGCTTGGACAGATCCAGGGAACGATCACCAATCGCGAGACCGGCCAGCCACTGCCAGGGGTGACCGTGGTCGTCAACGGCCCGGCGATGCAGGGCGATCAGACCGAGGTCAGCGACAAGCTCGGCCGCTATCTCATCACCCAGCTGCCGCCCGGCGACGGCTATACGCTGCGCTTCTACTACAACGACGTCGTCGTCGAGCGCCCCGGCATCCGCATCGGGCAGAACAAGACGCTGGCCGTAAACCTGGCGATGACCACCCAACGCGGTCGCGGCGAGCGCATCGTCCTTCATGAACGCGCCCCCAACGTCGATACCGCGACGGCCAGCACCGGCGTCGAGATCAACCAAGAGCTGCTGCAGAACACCGCGGTCCGTGGCCGCACCTTTGAATCGGTGATCAGCCTGGCTCCCGGCTCGGCCGATGTCGCGCCGCGCGGGGTGGCCGGCGGTGATGTCGGCGTCTCGTTCTCGGGCTCGGTGGGCAACGAAAACAACATCCTTATCGATGGCCTGAACACCACCGACCTCGCGTTCGGTCTGCCCTCGACGCAGCTGCACCAGTACTTCATCAAAGAGATCAACGTCATCGCCGGCGGCTATCAGGCGGAGTACGGCCGCGCCACCGGGGGTGTCATCTCGATCGTCACCAAGAGCGGCAGCAACGAATTCCACGGCAGCCTGTTCGGCTCGATCGCGCCCTTCCAAGCCGACGCCACGCCGATCGCGCGACTGGGCGAAGCCATCGCGACGTCGACCCGCACCCTGCGCCAGTTCGACATGGGCTTTGACCTGGGGGGGCCCATCGTCAAGGACCATGTCTGGTTTTACGTCGGCTTCGCTCCGACGCTGACCACCAACCTGACGACGCGCAGCATCCGCACGCAGGGCACCGAGCTCGATCCCGACTACCGCGATCCCAGCTATCTATCAGACCCCGAGCTCTCGGCCGTGCCGCGCCTGCAGGCTCGTCGCACGACGCTGGTCCCGGATCGTACGCGCCAGATTCTAGAGACCCGGCGGCTGTTCAACTGGATCGCCAAGGTCAACATCAACATCAACCCCGACCACAGCTTCATCTTGAGCTACCTCGGCTCGCCGCAGTTCGGCAGCGAGTACGGATCGGGAAGTGGCTATTCGACGACCGGCAGCACCAACCCCTACTCCGGCGATGTCGATGCCCAGGCGCTGACCCGGGCAGCGCAGAACCACGACGGCACGCTGCGCTACATCGGCAAGTTCTTCCAACGCAAGCTGCAGGTCGATGTGCTCTACGGCCTGCACCTCGTTCAGCTACAGGAGCTGCCGGTCTCGGCCGGGGTGCAGCAGGTTCGCTATCGCGCACCGTTTTACGACCCCTATTCGCTCGGCGACTTCGAAAACATTCCCGAGTGCCAGCGCCGTCAGCTGGTTGGCGGCGAGGTGCTCAACCCCTGCCCCGTCACCGACTACACCCGCGCCGGCTTTGGCCAGTACACGCCGCTGCGCAAGATGGAACGCCACAGCCTGCAGGCTTCGCTGACCGGCTACTTCTCGGCGCTCGGCAGCCATGCGCTCAAGGCTGGGCTCGACTTCGAAGACAACATCCTCGACAACACCAAGAAGTTC
>DAORCZ010000887.1:0-3865 GCA_035345735.1 Pseudomonadota bacterium
GCTGACATGCCGAAAGATTACACCGGCAATCCCGACGTGGATTTCGCGCGGATGAGTTTCTGGTTCATTATTCGCCTCCTGCGAGTGTGAGTGCTTGTCCGGTGGCGGCCAGCCATTCGGCGTAGGCCTGCCATGCTTCATTGCGCACGCCTGCGGCCTGCTTCTCGGCATCGAGGGTCTCGCGTAGCTGAACGACGAAGTCGGTGAGCGACAATTCGCCAGCGCTGCGCAGCTTCTCCAGCGCGCCTATGCGCTGATCGAGGGACCCGGAACGGGCGCTCCAGGACTCCCACGCGGCGACGTTGAAGCCGTAGGTGTCGTACGCGGTTTGTGCGCGGATGAAGGCTTCACGGATGATGGTGTCGCGCTCGCGAAGGGCGACGATCACGCCGCGGTTTTTAGCGTCGGCTTCGCGTGAGCCGTCATTGAGAATTGGGATCGGAATGGAGAGACCGAGGCGCGCAAGGCTTTGACGCTCATCGCTGCCGACGCCCAGGCTGATGGTCGGGTCAGGAACGCGATTGGCGCGGGCGATATCGTATTCGCCTTGGGCCGCATCGACGTTAGAGCTGGCGGCTTCGACCGCGAGTGAGTTCTCCGCTAAGCGCGAGATCTCACCGGCCGCCAGCGTCGGCGGCTTGGGTGGGATGGTCGATAGTGTCGGCAGGGATGCGGCGGCGCATCCACAGAGGGACAGCAGCGCTGTTTCTGCCGCAGCGCGTTGGGCGCGCGCGTTGAACAAATCGGATTCAGCTTGGGAACGAAGGATGGTGCCAAGCGCATCGTCGGCAGAACCGACATCCCCGGCGCTGTAGCTGCGCCGCAGCGCATCGGCGAGGCGTCCAACCGCCTTGTTCTGCCGCTCCGCATTGGCCTCAAGCATCATGGCCGATTCACGCAACGCCAATAGGGCTAGGACGCGTGCCGCCAATTCATTGCGTGCCGATCGCCCGCCCGCCCGTGCGGCGGCGGCACGCGCTGCGCCCGTGCGTTCGCGTGCTTCGCGCTTGCCACCGAGTTCCAGGGTATAGGCGATCCCCGCGTCATAAGCGGAAGGAGAGCCGGCTGCACCTCGGCGGTCTTCGACGCCGAGTTCGAGGGATGGGTTGTAGAGCGGCGCGGCAAGCGCGAGGGCTTCCGCCTCCGCCTGATCAACCCGTGCGAGCGCTGCTTGCGCTTCGGGATGCTCGTTAAGGATGCGGGCAATGAAGCCCCAGACCGGGCGCTCTTTCTTTGCCGACGCGGCGGATGCTGACGCGCACAGGCTTAGACTCAGGATCGCTGCGGCAAGTGCAGCAAGGCGTAGTGATGGCATGGGATGCTCAAGCGAAAAAATGAACACGACCCGGCGTTGCCGCCGGGCAGAAGTCGCTTAAGCAGGCGTTAGATAAGGAGGCGGGTTGTCGCTAGAAGCTGGAGATGCGTCTGCATCCCCACCGCCGCCACGGGACCGGCGCGGCTTGGGGGCAATTCGACCGCTGCCACCGGCGTCAGGACCGGCAGGTACGGCATCACGACCGCGTCGTGAGCTCCATGCGGCGTTGGGCAGACAGCGGGAGCCTGCAACGCTGCTTCCATGCCCGCGACGCAGACGTTGGCGCAGTGGCTGGAAGAATCACCGGACGTATCCGTGGTGCAGGCGGCACTCACCGCTAAGCTGCTCTCCGCATTCAGCCCATGCGCGTAGGCACGCTCGACGGAAGCGCCGAGCGAAGCGACGAGCCATACGGAAATGAAAAACAGCCGGAGAAACACAAAGACCTCTGAGTCGATGTGCAACTCTTACAACCTCCAGCGGGATGAGGTTCAAGCGAAATTTTGATTTTGCCGCTCGATGGGTCGATTGCCACGGGGGTCAGAGCGGAATTCGAACCAGCAGTCCGTAGTCGGGCCGCGTGCGGGTATCATGGAAAAGGCGGGCGGCTCTGAAAGCCGTAAATTTGGAGGCCAATTGATATTCCGAAAGTTGTGAGGGACAAGACGCAGCTGACCTCGCTTTCGTTGCAAACGTACAGGCTGCGCGAATATGTCCCCTTCTCAGTCCTAAGTGCGCGGATAGGTTGGCCTTAGCGTTGGGAGGGCAGCAACAAACTATGAACGGAGTGAATGTCGGGACGATAGCGCCATGAGGATCGCGGCTTTTTGCCTGGCGGCAGCTTTGTCGGGCTGTGTCGCCAAACCGACCGATGGCGTCGAGGCATCGGCGTCTTATCCGGGTGCCGACTACGCCGCGCTGGCCGACTGCACATATGCGAGTTGGCCGCTGGCGAACCAATATCAGCTGAACTTCACGCCGTTTCCATCGTTGGCCGAAACCCGCATTTCAGTCGGGGGAGGCGGGGAAGTCGCCGCCCTGTACACCTTCCGGCGCGTGGAAGGCGGGGCGGTCCTTGAAGTCAGGGCGTCCTACATGGGCGACTGGATGGCGGAGATAAAGCCCTATGCCGACGGCTGCGCTGCCAGGCCCGCCAACGGATAGGGCTACTGCAGCGCGCTAGGAACAACTGCCGGAAACCGATGGCCTGTCTGTACTCGACTCGCATAACTGTGTGAGCTGAAGCTCAGCCCAGTCGTGAATACACGCCTCCCGTTTCTCATCCAGCGTTGACTGGAGTCCAGCTGTCATTGAACGTCCCCCACGGGCGTCCTTCACTGTCTTCGTCTTTCCCGTACTGCGCTGCGTAGCCGGCGGGCGTTACCCAGATTCGAGTGCGGCCGGCGCACGATATTCTGATCGCTGGCCTAAATTCGCTTGTTTTTCCAGGCTTCTAGCTAGGCTGCGACCTTGCGGCCCGTCGCAGAGATTGCGATTTCCGCTACCCTGAAATAGGGCGAACACCCCATATTAATGAAATTCGCCAAGTTTTCGGCGAGCAGAATGGGCGCTTTTGTGAGCGAACGCATACCAGTCGAGCCGCGGATTCTCCGTTGGGCACGTGAGTTCGCTGGGCTTCCTGAGGAGGAAGCGGCCAGACGGATTGGTGTGTCCGCTGAAAAGCTCAGTGATTGGGAAGAAGGGGTTTCAAGCCCGACGATCAATCAGCTTCGGACGATGGCTGATCGCTATCGCTTGTCATTCGGGGTCTTTCTGCTGCGTCAGCCGCCAGCGCGAAAATTCATTCCACCACATGATTTCAGGCGCGTTCAGGGACCGCCCCTTCCGAGAAGTATTGAGCTGATGACCCAACTTCGCCTCGCTGTGGAGCGGCGGCAGCTTGCGCTCGATATCTATGAGGCATTGGACGAAGCCCCTCCGGTGTTTTCCATCTCCACGGATATGCGCGCCGATCCCGATGAACTCGCGACAAAGCTGCGGGCAGCGCTTGGGGCGGACATGTCGCAACAGGAATCTTGGCGCACTACCCAGAAGGCGCTCTCGGCATGGAAGGACAAGTTCGAGCAGGCCGGAATTCTAGTCGGTCAGTTTTCTGGGATCGATCGTGACGAGGCTCGTGGAGCATCGATCGCGGAATATCCTTTGCCTGTTGCGATCGTGAATTCCAAGGATGCGCCAGCGGCCCGGATTTTCACTCTGTTCCACGAATTAGCTCACATTGCGCTCAGGAAATCGGGGCTTTGTGACATTGACGAAAACCTCGTCCGCCCCCCATCGGAGCAAGCTGTTGAGGTCTTCTGCAATCGCATAGCAGCGGCGACACTTGTTCCCGCAGCCGACTTTCTAAGCGATCCAGTTGTTGAAAAACACAATCGCGACGTGATGACATGGGGCGATAGCGAGATAGATAGCTTAGCGCGCCGCTTTGCGGTCTCCAGATTCGTCGTTCTGCGCCGCCTGTTATCTTTCAATCGCACATCGCAGGATTTCTATAGCGCCAAGCACGTCGAATGGTCTGCGGAAGCGGCT
>DAORCZ010000888.1:0-3862 GCA_035345735.1 Pseudomonadota bacterium
CGCATGATCAAGCCTCCCGTACCTTCCTCGGCCACGGTCGATGTGAAGACTTGCGCGATAGTCCTGTGGGGCTCGCCGGGCACCTCCCCATGCCAGTCAAAGCCCAGGACCACCTCTAATTCATCATGGACGCCGACGCGGATGGATCCGAAGCGATCCTGCAGAGCACTTGCAAAGGCCGAAGGGTCGCTAATATCCGAAGCCCGCAGGTAGCCGCTATGTACCTGGGCCACCCCCGGCGTGCAAACCGCCGCGAGCAGGTTGAGTTGGGGGCCATCCGTGGTCTGAACGAATGGGCTGCCATCGCCCGCGGGCGCTGTGTAGTACCGTACCATCATCTCCTGCGTGAAGACGCTGCGCACATGCCGCTCCAGCAGCTCGGCAAAGCGGCGGTCGGCCGGCTCGACGAAAGTCCCAACAACCCGCAGGTAGTCGTCGACATGCATTGCCAGCCCATCGCCCGACTCGGCGGGATACCAAGGTTGATGAGGATCGGGCGCTGGGGACTCGGCGCGAGCGGGTGGAGGTACGAGCGCGCGCCGGATCGTGAATGATGGCTTGCCGGTATCCAACCATATACGGCCCGGGAGCGAGCTCGCCCCAGAGCGGTGGCGTATCCGCTACCACGCCGGCATCGGGCCGAGCAGAGGCGTGGCTCGGCCGCGCATCTGGCGGCTGCCCAGGGCGGCAGGCCGTAGAGCCGCTGGTGACGCAGGCCAGACAGAACAGCGCACAGCAGCGGAGCATTAGGTAGAACTTTCCGAGCATGCGACATCATAGGCTAGACATTCCCTTTTACGAGTGCCAAAGACAGCCCCCGCTTGCTGGTCGGTCCGGGACGACAGCCCTTCGCCCCCGGCATCACCCGCTCCTAATTCAAGCCTTCTGGTTTCAAGTCTAAAGCGGCCTTTGCAAGTCAGGTTCAATGCGGGAGCCTGGTGCGTCCCTGCCAAGGGATGCACCCGTTCAGCGTCACAGAACCCGATGAAGAACATCGACGCATAGACGATCGCTTGGCTTCTTCTGCCGTGTAGTCGCGGCCTGGCACAGGCATTGCAAAACTGTCACTGCATTGCCGAGCCCGCACGTCTATGCTTACTGAAGGCCACTGCATTGCTCACTATCGCATCCTTCGCCTTCTTGGCGAAGGCGGGATGGGCCGTGATGGCTGTAGCCAAGGGCCGCGCGCCGAAGCGACGCACCAGCATGCCACCAGCGCTGGTATCCAGATGCCACCGCAGGCCATCATGGCGGCCTCAAGCCCGAAGGGGCTGGTGATGAGCTTGTCACCTCCTTCGAGCTTGGTTGCTCTCGAGGACGCGCTCCCTGTCGTTGTGTCCGAGTGTGTGCCGAAGTAAGAGCTGTGGTAGGCTTCCCCAATGACGTTGCCAGCAACCAAAAAACCGTCGCCAAGCCGTCAGCGCGACTCGCTGGGCCGAAGCGCGCCACGCCCTTTGGATGAGCCGCCGCCGCTGCCGAAAGATCCCCAAGTCTTGGCGGCGATGCGGGCGCGAATCGAGGAGGGGATCGCCGAAGCTTGCCAAGGGGTGGGCGATGACTGGGAATCCGTGCGGCGACGAATCTTTCAGCGATGATCGTTCGCTTTATACCGTCGGTAGAGCGGCGGCTGGCCAAGATCGTCGAATCACGCTGCCGCAGTGACGTCCAGCGAGCGCGGCTCGAGCATGAACTTGCGGCTGCACTGCGCCGCATCTCGGAGTTTCCGTTCATCCATGGCCAGATCCGCGAGTTCCCTGGCTGCCCAGCACGGCAGTTCATCGTCGAGCCCTATCGCTTCTTCTACGTGGTGGACGAGCCACGAAACGCCGTGTGGATCGTCGATATCTGGCACCGGCGGGAAAAACCCGTCGCGCCCTGGATACCGACACCGGCCGATCAGCACCCCAAGTAGCAGCCTGCGGCGCCTACCGAACAACCAGGAGAGCGGCAGCCGGGCGCCGTCCACTCGACGGCAGCATGCCCACAACGAGCTTGCCCGCCCGTGAGTTCTCGCGGGCGGGCTGCTCGGGCTGGATAGCGCTGGCGGCTGAGTAGCCGGACGTTTGGCCGCGATGTCGAGCGGCGCCGTCCGGCGGTTCACCGCGCCTTGTGCAACTCGGCCGCTCGCCACGGCGGACCGGCGCTAGCCCTGCTAGCGGCTTCGGGCGGTTGCGGTGGTATCAAGCCGTCGCCAGCAGCGATATCACCGCGATATCACGCCGTCGCCGACGGTGATATCACCGCGATATCACGCTGCCACCGACGGTGATATCACTGCGATATCACGCCGTCGCCGACGGCGATGTAACGCCTACGACACACCAGCACTCCCCAGTCGCTGCCGCAAACACACCGTCCTGAGCAAACCACCTGATAGCATGCGCTGCTCCCGCGAGCGGGCGCTCCGCTGGCCAAGCTGCTGGCCGTCGAGTCGAATGACCCACCGCAGCGTTGGGTGCTCGATGGGAAGAACGAGTACGTCACCGAGCGCTGGCGGGGGGCTATGGTTAGTAGGAAAATCTGGGCAGGCTGTAAATCGGCACTTGGTGCCCGCTGAACCATTCCCGAGTTTCGCGTCGTCGGGGCCGCAAGCCTTCGCGCGGTCGTAGGGAATGATTCAAACGGCCTCAGCGTCGGAATTTTACTTTGGCGACAGCAAGGAAGGTCGCCGTCGGTGGCCAGAGATCTATTATTCCCCCGACCGAGAGAAAACAGGGGGAACGAAGTCTTATTGAACAGCTGTGCTGACGATGGGCGAAGGGGGAGACCGCTAACGAGCGTACTCATAATTGTTGCTGAGTGCGCTTTATGTGCAAACGCACGAGGCCGGCTAATCGCACTAATCCTCTAGGTCCCGCTGCCGCAGTTTCACGCCAGGTTCACCACCATTGGTAAATACAATCCCGCGGCTGACGAGCACTTCACGTATTGCTTCGACAGTTTCCGGCCGGACATTTCCGCCACCCTCGAACTTGATGAGCGTCCTCGTCGTGAGACCCGTCGCGGCTGCAAGTTCAATTTGACTCATCTTCAATAGTTTACGCGCGGCGGCGACCTGCTCACCGACGAAGTGTATTTTTAATGTTGACTTTGGTTCTGGCATCGCTCACCTTTCGTTCACATATGTGAACGATGCGCACTGGCGCACCGATCACATCAAAAGCGCACCATCACACACGCCGACTCTAAAATCCAGAGTCAGCCGGGCCGTATCGTTGTGCGCATAGGGGATACCCATGCCTACTGAGCTGACCTTACTGTCGCCAAGGCAATAGTAGCCAATCTTCGACGACAGGCAGACCACATGGCAATATCGGGGAACACTTGGGGGATGCGCAGAAGAGCGCTGTTGAGTCTGTGACCGAAGGCTACCTCAACAAACTCTAGAAACAGATCTGAAGTGTTGGAATGAGGTGAGGAGCAGAGCTCGGCGGGAGTGGTGGTATATCTGCGCCCGCATGCTTGTCATGCTGGAGGTTCCAGAAGTTCCCGCTGGGCGCTTCCTGCTGCCGCACTCCAGGCTAGCGCGACGGCCCCACCCACTACGGAATAGCAAGTCAGCCCCAGCCACGCGACAGATTTCCCATAGATTACCGTCAGACCTGAGACTCCGAAGAGATAGATCGGCAGCCACCAAATCGATGGTAAGAAGAGCACAGCGATCATCGACGAGATCCCCGCGAGCCCGACGAGATCTGTCGCCAGAAAAGTAATGAATGGCACCTTATAACGAATTGCAGCTACCTCCATGCTTAGTTTTTGCAGCATGTAGAGCACCGTTATCAGGTAAATTCGACGGTGGAAGGCATTGCGTAACAACGTATTTCGCATCTTCAAGCCGCATAACAAGATCATGCATAAC
>DAORCZ010000889.1:0-3858 GCA_035345735.1 Pseudomonadota bacterium
CGCGAGCGCAGCGGCATCTCGTCGCTGAAGGTGCGCTACAACAAGGTCTTCGGCTATTACATCGAGATCACGCGCGCCAACCTGGCCCGCGTCCCCGCCGACTACGTGCGCAAGCAGACCACGGCCAACGCCGAGCGCTTCGTCACCAGCGAGCTGTCAGAGTACGAGGCCAAGGTGCTCGGCGCGGAGGAGCGTCGCGTCGAGCTGGAGCTAGAGCTGTTCGACGGTCTGCGGCGCGAGCTAGGGCAGTCGACGGCCCGCATCTTGGCCTTGGCCGAGCACATCGCGCAGCTCGATGCCCTGGCCAGCTTGGCTGAGCTGGCGCACAAAAATGGCTACGTGCGCCCGTCGATGAGCCAGGGGCTGCAGCTGGTCATTGAAGAAGGCCGTCACCCGGTGGTGGAGCAGCTTGCGGGGCGCGGTCGCTTTGTGCCGAACGATACGCAGCTCGATCCCGATGCCGAGCAGATCATCCTTCTGACCGGGCCGAACATGGCCGGCAAATCGACGGTGATGCGGCAGGTGGCGCTGATCGTTCTTTTGGCGCAGATGGGATCGTTTGTGCCGGCCCGCCGCGCCGAGCTGGGCCTGGTGGATCGCATCTGCACCCGGGTAGGCGCCGCCGATAATCTCTCGCGCGGGGAATCGACGTTCATGGTCGAGATGCGCGAGACCAGCCAGATCCTGGCCCGCGCGACGCGCCGATCGCTGGTGATTCTCGACGAGATTGGTCGCGGCACGTCGACCTATGACGGCGTTTCGATCGCCTGGGCGGTGGCGGAATATCTGCACGATCACATCGGCTGCCGCACGCTGTTCGCCACCCACTATCACGAGCTATCGGCGCTGTCGGAAGCTCGCTCGCGGGTGCGCAACTTCTCGGTGGCGGTGCAGAAGTGGCAAGGCGATATCGTCTTTCTGCACAAGCTCGTGCCGGGGGGCGCGAATCGTTCGTACGGCATCGAAGTGGCGCGGCTGGCCGGCCTGCCGACCTCGGTCGTCGATCGGGCGCGACAGCTTCTGCACGAGCTGGAATCGACCGGCGATGGCCCGGGAGCGGTGACCGGCAGCCCGGCCCATGGCATGCCGCGATCGAGTCAGCTGCCGCTGTTTCAGGTGCCGCTCGCCCCGCCGCCGGGCTTTGCCCCGCCGCCGCCGCCGCCGCGCGATCCGGCCGAGGTCGAGGTGCTCAGCGTGCTGCGCGCCCTTGATCCCGACAACCTGTCGCCGCGCCAAGCGCTAGATCAGCTGGCGCAGCTTCGCGGGCGATTGATGAGTGGAGAAGGAAAGAAGCGGAGAGGGGACGCGAACTAGCTACTTTTCGAGGATGCGGCCGACGATGTAGAGCAGCACCAGCAGGCCGAACAGACCGCCGACGACCACCAGCACCCAGAACATCCAGCCACGGCCGGCGGTCTCGGCCGGTTCGAAGGCGGGAAGCTGGATCTGCAGCGGCTCGGACAGCGTGTCTTCGTTGCCCTTGTGGAAGCCAATCTGGATGGCGTGGTTGGCGTTGTCGCCGCTCTGCGTCAGGCCGAAGCTGATGATGCCGGTGGAAAACAGCGTCTCCGAGACTTCGGCGTAGCGGCCCTCGATGTCTTCGGGGGTCTTGCAGCGGCGCGCGGTTCCGGCCGTCGTCTTCGACAGATCGATCAGCGAGCGCAGGCGGCCGGCCTCGAACTGGGTGAAGCCGATGCTGTCGATCACCGCTCCCGCCTCGCGAGCGCGGCGCGCGACTTCGGTAAACGCCTCTTTGCCGGCCGAGGTATCGATCCCATCAGAAAACAGAACGATTCGTCGCCTTCGTTCTGGTTTTTCGCGCGCGAGATCGATGGCCACGCGCAGCGCATCGATGAGCCGCGACTCAGTGGCATCGCCATCGACCGCCAGCTTGTCGAGATCGCGAGCGATGGCGTTGGGATGGCCGAAGTCCTCCAGGCGCTTGACCTCGGTGGCGAAGCCGATCAGCGCGACGCGGCTGTCGGCGTGATGCTTGAGCAGGGACTTGGCCAGCTTCTCGATGCCGCTGCGCACTTGCTTGATCGCCGGCTCCATCACCGACGACAGCTGCACCACCGCCACCAGATCGATCGGCTCTTTCGCTTCGCTGACCGGGGTGTAGGTGATCTGCAGCTCTTTTTGCTCGACGGTGTCCTGGAACAGCTTGTAGCCGCTCTTGGATCGCACCGGCTTACCGTCGCCGTCTACCAAGGTGACGTAGGTCTTGAGGAAAGGCAGCTTCTCGGTGTTGGCGCCTTCAAAGAGCACACGGACCTCGTCCGCGCGCGCGCCTCGCGCCCCCGGCAGGCCGACGAGAGCGACCACCGCCAGGAGTAGACCCAGCCACGACCGTCGCCGGAAGGAGACGCGCTTGCCTGCATTCACACTTGGCACCCATGCCTGCATGACCGACCTCAGACCCCTTTTTTGCATCGACTTCGCCACCCCCGACGGGGGCAGCGCCCCTATAGCCGTGGCCAGGGAGCGACTCGCGTCCCCCAGACCGATCGACACGTACTTACGATAATAGGGCGTTTACCGCTGGATCGGGGCGGCTTTGTCGCGGTTAAGGCGACCCACGGGTGGGATGGCTGGCCGGCGTCCTTGCGGGGTCGGTCGCCGCTAGTCTTCTAGCTCGATGGCGACGCCGCGAGGCTTCTTGCGCGCTCCCTCACGCCGCGGTTTTCCCGTGGGTGGGTTGGGTTTCACCTCGACAGGCGTCGGGATCGCTGGGGGGGCCACGACGGCGGCACTGGGTACGGCTTCCAGCACGTCGTGGCGTTGCACATCGCGACTGCGGTCGAGCTGAACGAGGAGCTCGATGTAGCCCGACATGCGGATGCGGATCTCTTCCACGCCGCTGCCGGGCACGACTTCGGCGTACCAAGGGGTCTGGCCGACGACGGAGCCATCAGAGACTCGCACCACCGTCGCTCCCGCCGGCTCGGTCACCACCGACCAGTGGATGCGTCGCGCGGTCGTCGCCGTCGGGTTGGGTCCTGGTCCTGGATTGCTAGATGGTGGCTGCTCCGCGGTCCCGGACCCCGTCGCAAGCGCTGGCCCGCCGCGCTGCGCCTGCCGAGCCGCCGGGCGTACCAGCCACAGGGTGACGCCGAGGAGAAGCGGGGCGCTGGCCAGCCCGACCCATTGCCAGAGCGGGCGTCGTCGCCGCTGCGCTGCCGGGGTGCGCTGCTGTCCAACCGATACTGCGAGCGTCGACGGGGCGCTTAGCGGCAGCAGATCGTCGCTGCCGGCCGGGGTGCGGGCGGGTGTGCGGTCATCGGCGCTATCGACGGTCGGCATCACCGACGGCGAGTCCACCCCCGTATCCAGCTCCATACTCGGCGTCAGCGCGGCATTTTCTTCGCTGGCGGCAGCGGCTGGGCGCGGCGGTGGCTGCAGGTCGGGCAGCGTCGAAAGCAGGCTATCCAGCAGCGCGACGACGTCGAGCATCGTCGGGCGCAGCGTCTTGTCCTTGCTCAGCAAGCGATGCACCAGCGCGGCGAGCGGCTCGGGCACCCAGGGAGCAAGGCCGGTAAGCGGCGGCGGCTCCTCGTAGATGTGCATGGCCATGATCTCGCCCGCCCCAGCGGCGATAAACGGCATGCGACCCGCCAGCAGGCGGAACATGACCACGCCCAGCGAGTAGACATCGCTCTTCTCGTCGACGCCGGCGGCGCCGCGACACTGCTCGGGCGACATGTATCCCGGCGTGCCCAGCAAAAGATCACCGCGCGTCTCGGCCAGGCGCAGGCCTGGCTCGCGCAGCTTGGCGATGCCGAAGTCGAGCAGCTTGGTTCGCTCGCCCCCCGGAATGGCCGGATCGGGCACGACCATGATGTTGTCGAGCTTGAGGTC
>DAORCZ010000890.1:0-3850 GCA_035345735.1 Pseudomonadota bacterium
ACCGTCGAGTTGAGATCCAGGCCGACTCGCCCACGGTGCTGGCGCTGAACCTGACGCCGCCGCCGCCGCCGCCGCTGCCCCCGCCTCTGCGTCGCGCGCCGCGGCCGGTGTGGCGCCTGGCTCTCGGTGCGACGGCCTTGGCGGCTGGGCTGGGGCTCGGCGGGCTGGGGGTGTCGGCGCTGTCGGTCGCGGGCGGCTGCATTGAGTCGATCGCGCCTCCCGTCGCTGCCTGTCCGCGCTTTTACGAGACGACGGCAGCCGGCGGGGCGCTGCTGGGTGTCGGCGCGGCGCTGTCGGTCTCGGGCGCGCTGCTCCTGGCCTGGCCTGGACGCCTAGGTCGCTCCGAGATCGCCCAGCGCTAAAGGAGGTCCATCTTGCGCTTTCCCCTCGGCTCTGGCGTTGCAAGCGGGCTCAGCCTGCTCCTTGCGGCGAGCGCCCTCTCGACGGCTAGCTGCGAGGCGCTGTGGGGCTCGCTCAGTCGTGACAATCCGGCCAACTGCGTTCACTCCGGCCAGCCCTGCGGCGCGGACGAGACCTGTGATGCGGTCAGCCAGGTCTGCGTATCCGCGCTGCAGCTAGACAGCGTGACGCCGGCCTTGGCCAGCAGCCGCGGTGGGACCGCCATGGTCTTGCGCGGCCAGCGACTGCAAAGGGGGGCCCGCGTCCTGGTCGATGGTCAGGCGGCAAGCGATGTCGACGTGCGCTCAGAGAGCGAGCTTTCCTTCAGCCTGCCGGCGGGCACGCGCGGCCTCTGGCGGGTGGCGGTGGCCGTCGAGAACCCCTCGGGACATCGCAGCGAGCGGTCGGATCTTTTCGCCTACTTTTCGCCGAGCTTGAGCATGCTCGGCCGCCCCGTCACCATCGGCGGTCAGGCCATGGTTGGCGCCGTTGGGGACTGGAACGGCGACCAGAAGCCGGATCTGGCGATTCTGGCCAGCCCCACGCCCGGGGTTCAGCTCTTCGAGGGCGATGGCCAGGGGGGCCTCTCGTCCAGCCAGGGGGTGTCGGTCGGCAGCGCGCAGATGTTCACTACCCAGCTTGCGGTGCTCGACGCGAACCTGGATAGCAAGCCGGATCTGGCGGTCCTGGCGGGGGCGGCCGTGACCCTGCTTTACGGCGATGGTCGCGGGGGCTTTCCGACGCGGCGGACCGTCTATACCGCCACCACTGGACGCTATGCCAGCGCGCTGGCCGTGGCCGACTACGACGGCGATGGTCGGGCGGACCTGGCGATCGCCGATTCCATGATCGACAACAGCAGCAGCAACGTCCTCCTGCTCCTGGCGAACGCCGATGGCAGCTATCGCGCCTCGACGCCGATCGACAGCGGCCCGCCTCCCAGGGTCCTTCTTCTTACCGACCTCACCGCTGATGGAAAACCCGATCTTTTGGTTGGCATCCGGGATGTGCGCCTGACCCTGTGGCGCAACGACGGGGGAGATGCTCGCTCGCAGTTTGACGTGCCGGTCTCGGGCTGTTCGGTGAGCGCGGTGGCCACGGGCGATCTCAACCGCGATGGGCGGGCCGATCTGTTGCTTAACTGCTCGACCAGCCTGCGCACCCTGCTGGGCCAAGACGCTGGCCAGTTCGTCGCCAAGCCAGACTTCCTGTCGACGCTGTCGCTGGGGAGCGGTATCGCGGTCGCGGATCTCAACGGCGATGGCTTGCTAGACGGCGTGGTCGGCAGACGGATTGACCTCATGGAAAGCGACGTGGTGGGGCTGCTGGGCGACGGCGCCGGTGGCTTTGCCGCCCCCCAGAGCCTGGCCAGCTATCCCCGCACCAACCTCATGGCTGGGCACGATCTGGCGGTGGCCGACTGGGATGGCGACGGCAAGCCCGACGTGCTGTCGCTGACCCAGGCCGGCAGTCCGACGTGCCAGGTGCTGCTGAATCGTTCGCCCTAGGGGGGCGGTGGATCGCGCGGCGGGGCCAGCTCGTGCGAAAAATCGCGCATCCAGTAAAAAAGCCGGACTCCCAAGAGCAGCAGCAGCAGCCCGCCGCAGAAAAGAGGTCGGCGCAGGCTGGCTTTGACCAGCCAGGCGAAGTGCATCACGGCGAGGAGCGCGCTGGCGTACACCAGGCGATGCAGCGTCTGCCAACGTCGGCCAAGGCGCCGAATCATCCCCTGGGTCGAGGTCGCAGCGAGGGGCAAAAGCAGCAGGAAAGCCAGGAAGCCGACGGTGATAAACGGCCGCTTGGCCAGCTCAGCGGACAGGCTGCCCGCGGGCGAGGCATCGGTGCTGCTCTCGGGGGCTAGGCGCTCGCCGCACCAGATCAGAAAGTGCAGGCTGGCGTAGGCGAACGATAAGAGCCCCAGCAGGCGACGGAAGCGCAGCAGCCAGCCAAGATGCAGAAGCCGGCGCAGCGGCGTGATCAGCAGGGTCGCCAGCAGCAGGTAAAGCGCCCAGGCGCCGGTGGTGTGCGTCGCCGTCTCGACGGGGTTTGCGCCCAGGGCCCCCAGATCGCCGCGCAGCCAGCGACCACCGCCGTAGATCAGCCGCAGGGCAGGCAGGAGTCCGGCCAGCAGGACGCCGCCCCACAGCAGCCGCTGCGTCCTCGGCTTCACGACGGCCGGCCGCTGCGTCCGGCCAGGCGCTCGGCGACGAACGCGGGATCGATCACGATGCGCTCTCCCCGCCGCTCCGGCGCGTCGAAAAGCAGGTCGCGACAGAGCGTCTCCATCAGGCTGCGCAGGCCGCGGGCGCCCGATCGCTCGTCGAGCGCGGCGCGGGCCAGGGCGCGCAGGGCCGCTTCGTCAAAGCTCAGCTCGACGCCATCCAGCGCAAGCTGCCGCGCGTACTGTCGGCTCAGGGCATCGGGCGGATCGCGCAGCACGGCGACAAGCTCGTCTTCGCCCAGCGCCTGCAGCGGCACGCGCACCGGCAGCCGTCCCAAGAGCTCGGCCAGCATGCCGTAGGCGATCAGTGTCTCGCTGCTGATCGAGGGCAGGCTCGACGGTGGGCTGCGGCCAGCCGGCGCCTCGGCAAAGCCGATGCTGCGACTCTGGCGATAGTCGAACAGGTCGCTGAACGTACCCGCGGCAATGAACAGGATGTCGCTAGTGTCGATCTGTACGACGTCCGGCTTTTGTCCGCCCTTGCCACCGGGCAGTGGCACCAGCGCCTGACGTCCTTCCAAGAGCTTCAGCAGCGCCTGCTGCACCCCCTCGCCGCCGATGTCGCGCGTCCCCCCGCCGGTCTTGTAGCTCTGGCTGCGGCGGGCGATCTTGTCGATCTCGTCGATGAAGATGATGCCGCGCGTCGTCGCCTCGATCGAGTAGTTGGCGACGTGTAGCAGGTCGGCAACCATCGACTCGATGTCTTTGCCGTAGTAGCCGGCTTCGGTGTACTCGGTGGCGTCGACGATGGCCAGCGGGACATCCAGGCACTCGGCCAGCTTGCGACCGAGCAGCGTCTTGCCCGAGCCCGTCGGTCCCAGCAAGAGCAGGTTTGACTTCTGCAGCAGGCGCTTCTCGCTGACCGGCAGAGCGCAGCGACGCTGGTGGCTGTAAGCGGCGACTGCGACGGCGCGCTTGGCCTCGCTCTGACCGACGATGCTCTGATCTAAGAAGGCGTAGATCTGCCGCGGCGTCAAAAGTCGTCGCGAGCGCGCGGCAGGCCCGGACTCGCCCCCCGCCGGCCCCCCGATAGCGCGGACAGCGGTCGACGATCCCGTCGCTGGGCGGGGCGGCTGACTTTTTGGGCGAGCAGGAAGAGCCATGATGGAAAGGAAGCGAAGCCTTGGCCTGGAGCGGCGTGGCGCGGCCGGCGGCGCAGTCTACTACGGCTGCCCGCTACAGGTACTTCGCCAGGTGGGCAGCGACGGCAGAAAACACCTGCTCGCGCTC
>DAORCZ010000891.1:0-3842 GCA_035345735.1 Pseudomonadota bacterium
GCCATCGGGGAGCTTGCCGAACTCGAAGGCGGACACCAGGCTGGGGTGCTGGATGATGTTGACGGCGCGGGCCTCGTTCAAAAATCGGCTGGCCATCTCGGCATTTGCCGTGTACTGCGAGTGCAAGATCTTGATGGCGGCGCGCCGCTGGATCTCTTCATCAGTGGCCTCGTAAACGGCCCCCATCCCGCCCTTGCCGATCAGGCGAACGATCCGGTATCGGCCAATTTTCTGGTCGACCATGGCGCTTGTCTCATCGTATCACGCGACGAGCCCGGACTGAGTCGCGCGCAGCGGATAACTCCGCGCGGCAGAGACCCGTGCCGCTCCACCGCAAAGCCCGCTAAGGGCACAGGATCATTGCCAGAGAGGCCGCATTTTCCGTACCCTAAGCCGCAGTGCTCGCGCTGGCCTACGCATTCCTATGCCTCGTGTGGTCGACGACCTGGCAGGCCATTCGGGTCTGCCTGCTCGGCTATCCGCCGTTCTTTGGCGCAGCGCTGCGCTTCTTGTTGGCGACGGTCCTCATCGCCGTTCTGTGTGTGCTCTCGCGCCTGCAACGCCGCGAGTCGCTCTCGGGCCTCTGGCTTAGTCGGCCGCAGCACCTCGGCATTCTTGCAGCAGGATTGCTCAACGGCCTCGGCTACGGCTGCATCTATGTCGCGGAGCAGACGCTGTCGGGTGGCACGACGGCGATCGTCTGCGCATCGAGTCCGCTGTTTACCCTGCTCGCCGCCCGTCTTCTCGGCATCGAGCCGCTGCGCATCCATCGTCTGTTCGGCCTGGCCATCGGGGTCTGCGGCATCGGCGCCATCTTCTGGGATGGCCTGCGCGGCAGCCGCGAGCATTTCCAAGCCATGCTGCTCGCTGGCGTCGCCGCGGCGCTGATCTGGCCGCTCTACGGCGCGCTGCTCAAGCGCTACGCCACCGGAGTCTCGGCGCTGGTCAGCACGACCTACTTCCTGTTCTACACAGCGGTGGTGCTGTTTGCGCTCAGCATCAGCCAGCACGAGTCGATGACGCGCTTTCTGACGGCACCGGCCTCCGCGCACCTGGCCTTCATCTACCTCGCTGTAGTCGGAAGTGTGCTGGCCTGGACCATCTATCTGTGGCTGCTTCAGCGCCTCGACCTCTCGGTGTTGTCGACCCTGGGCTTGGTGCAGCCGCTGTTGGCGCTGGCCCTCGACCTGGCTCTGCGCGAGACGCAGCTACACCCGCGCGGCTACGTCGGGGCCGCGCTGGTTCTGATCGGGATGGCGCTGTCTACCAAGCGAAGCACCGCGCCCGATCCATCGCCGCCGCCGACCGAAAAGAAAGCTGAATAGCCCAGCCGCACCGACGTCCATGCTGGGTCGCGACCGCCCTCGCTATTTGTGTAGCCGGCGGCGTGGCAACCACCCTAAGATCTTCAAGATGAAGGCCATGCTGAGCTCTCCCGTGATCCTTCCGCTTCCGTCTCCCGGGCTGGTTTGCCGACCCCGCCGGAGCCACCGCTTCCTCGCCGCTTCACTGCGCATCGCGTTGCTTGGGCTTGTCGTGGCCACCGCACCCGGCTGCGCCCTGCTCAACCAGTTCCTGGGGCAAGGCGGTGGTGCGCAGGGGGTCGCCAACTTGCTCAACCCGCGGGTCAGCGCCACGCCGTTGCGCTTGTCTCGCTCGCCGAACATGCAGGCGCTGGGCGCGTATTTCTGTCCGCAGGTGATCAACGATCCCATCGCGCGCATGGGCTGCGCCGTTGCCCTCGGATCGCCGCCCCCGCGTGAGCAGATGGTCTTCGAGTTCGCCACCACGGTGACCATCCAGAACCCCAACAACGTCCCGATCCCAGCGCTGGATCTGCTGCTGGCGATGAAGATGTTTCAGGGCCAGGGCGCCGAGAGTCTGGGGGCGATCTGTGTGTCGATGTGTGGAGCCAATGACCGCGGCTGCAACGGCCAGCCCAAGCCCGGCGCCTGCACCTCGAATCAGCCCACCATCCGCACCATGCGCGACTTCGTTGCGGCCGTGCCCGGCCTGATCGCTGGCCTCGTCGGAGCGGCGCTCAGCGGCGAGCTTCAGAAGTCGACCATCGCCGCCGGTGGCAATGTCGTTTTGAACCTCAACTTTGGCCTCGGCATCGATCAGGCGCTGCGCGTCATCCAGCGTGTCATCCCGCAGCTTGTCGAGTCGCAGCTACAGCGCGGACGACCCTCGCTGGTCATCCCGGTGTCCGGCGAAGGCACGGTCTTCGTCAACATGCCCGGCAGCGGGCGCATCGGCGTAGGCTTCGGTCCACTTTCGACCAACTGGCAAGTCCTCTAAGTCCTCGCGTCCTCCGCCCCTCGCTCGTCTACGCCCTCCTCCTCCGTCGCTGACCTGCTCTGCCGTCCAGGGACCTGGCTTCGGCTGTACCCTGGGACGATGATGCAAACTCCCGAAGCTTCTGATCAGCCGGGGACCCTCCGCCGTCCC
Source organism: Pseudomonadota bacterium (assembly GCA_035345735.1). Taxonomy (GTDB): domain Bacteria; phylum Myxococcota_A; class Polyangia; order Palsa-1104; family JAEUJZ01; genus JAEUJZ01. The sequence continues at coordinate 2,452 of DAORCZ010000891.1, forward strand.
CGGCGCTGGCTGCTGCTGTGGTTCACGCTTGCGGTGGCCAACTGCGGGCTGTGGTTTGCGGGGCTTACGACCAGCCGCCACGGCCTCAGCAGCTTGGCCATCCTGTGGTGGGGGCTGTCGATCGTTCAATTCGTGGTCAGCATCGTGCTGATCATCGCGACGATCCGCAGCCCGCAACGCACCTGGGGTCGCATCGCGCTGGCACTCGTTGGAGTGGTCGCCAGCCTCGGGACGGTGGTGGCGTGGCTGGCGGGCATGCTGGCCTTTGGTATCGGCGCGGGGGGAGGAGCCTGGGGGCGACCGCTGCGCCTGCGTGGACAGCAGCGACACCCGGAGCTCCGACTGGGCGCAAGCTGGACGCGCGGGGCCAAGCCCAACACGCAGGGGCTGGATGCCACGACCTGCGCTGCCTTGGAAGCGCTGTGGCTGCATGACGCGCAGAAAGAGCACGCCTCAGTGCCGGCCTTCGCGCGCATCGCCTGGCTATTGTCGGCGGTCGGTGCCCCGCCGGAGCTCATGCGCGGAGCCCAGCAAGCGGCGCTGGAAGAGATCGATCACGCTGAGCGCTGCTTCGCCCTGGCTGCTGGCTACGGGGGACGCGAGCACACCGTCGAGCCGATGCCCGAGCTCTTGGATGGCGAGCCGTTCGCGTTGCGCGATCCGCTCACCACCTTGGTCTACGAGAGCGTGACCGATGGCGTGCAGCTAGAAGACTTCAACGCCGATGTCGCCGCTCGCTGCGCCGCGGTCTGTGAGGAGCCAGTGACACGCGACGTCCTGCAGCAGATCGCGATCGAAGAGCGCTCACACGCCGCGTACTCGCTGGCTCTTGTGCGCTGGATCGCCGCGGCCTATCCCGAGCGAGCACAGGCGGCGATTCGCCGCGCGCTGTCCGATCTGGATCGCTATGCCCGCCCGACGGCGGTGAGCGAGGACAAGCAGGCGCTGGTGGCACGTGCCGACGCCGTGGCCCTGCGCAAGCACGGCCGACTCCCCGACACGGACTGGGCCGATGCCTGGAACCAGCGCCTGGCCGCGACACGCGCTGAGCTGCAGCCACTCCTGCAGCCGCAGCGCCGCGCGGCATAGCCTCATCTGACCCGGCGCGCGCCGACGAGAGGGCCCAACTAGTCGGCCGGCGTGCCCTGGTTGAGCACCGCGATGTACGGCATGTCGCGGAAGCGCTGCGCCCAGTCCAGGCCGTAGCCGACCACGAACAGATCGTCGATGGTGAAGCCCAGATACTCGATCGTTACCTTCTGCTGCGTGCGCGCCGGCTTGTGCAAGAGCGAGCACAGCCGAATCGACGCCGGGCGCCGCGTCGCCAGGTTGTCGAGCAGGTAGCGCATCGTCAGCCCGGTATCGACGATGTCTTCGACGATCAGCAGGTG
>DAORCZ010000892.1:0-3838 GCA_035345735.1 Pseudomonadota bacterium
GCTGGGCGTGCTCAAGCCACAGGGTTGGCTGCGGCTGGGCCTGTACAGCGCGACGGCGCGACGCGACATCACGGCGCTGCGGGAACAGATTGCCACCGCGGCGATCGAGCCAACCCCCCAGGGGCTGCGCGCATTTCGCTGGGGGGTGTTGCACTCGCAGCATGAGCCCAGGTCACGCTTCATCGCCAGCGTGCCCGATTTCTACAACCTGCACGAGTGCCGAGATCTGCTGTTCCACGCGCAGGAACACGTGTTCACGCTGCCCGAAATCGCGCGGATGCTCCGTGAGGTCGGCTTGGCGCTGCGCCGCTTTGAGCTGCCAAGCGAGGTGCCCTTTGCGTGCTATCGGCGCATGTTTCCCGGCGATGCCGAGATGACCGATCTGCAGAACTGGGCGCAGCTTGAGGAGCGCTACCCCGACACCTTCATTGCCATGTATCAGTTCTGGGCTCAGCGTCCCAGCAACGACATCGGTGGACAGCAAGACAGGCCCAGCAGCGACGAACTATCCGGCACTGAGCAGCGGGTCTAGGCGACGTAGCGCGACGGTCACTCCGTCTTCTTCACGCAGGGCTGGGGCCAAAGCCTGGGCCCGCGCTCGATAGGTCGGCTGCTGGACCAGTGTCTGCAGGCGCTGCGCGAGCGGATGGGGCGCCAGCTGGGTGTGCGGCAGCAGGGCAGGACCCAGCCCACACGCTGCCAGGCGCTGCGCCCAATAGTACTGATCGCCCATGTGTGGAATGGCAAACGAGGGCAGGGCCGCGCGACAGACCTCGTGCGTGGTGCCCATACCGCCGTGATGCAGCACGGCGTCGACGCAGGCGAACACGCTGGGATAGGACAGCGCCGCCGGGATGACCAGCGATTCGGCGGTGCGGCTGCTCGGCGCGTCTAGCGCCTGTACGACCAGGCTCACGCCCGCGGCTTGGCCTGCTTGCAGCACCGCGCGGGTTCGGCCGGATACATCCGGCATGCGGCCAAAGGTCACAAACACGATGGGGCGGCGGGCCACGGCCAAGAATTCCATCAGCGCCGGTGGCAGCTCTTCGCGGCGGTCGGCAGGCAGCCAGTGACCGGTGATCGCGGTGCGGGCATTGCCCCCATGGGGCGTGGCCTCGTCCTCTAGCAATCGGGGCGACACCGCCACCAGATCCAGAAGCGGCGAGGGCTCGCGAAAGATGCGAAAGCGGCGCCCCGGCTGCCCCGTGACCTGCGCGAGATGCTCACTGAGGATGGTGTCACACTCAGCCAGGATCGCGTCCTCGGCGACGGCTCGTGGACCCAGCGGAGGCGGGCGTGACCGCCAGCCGACCCACGGGATGCACAGCACCTCGGCCGCGGCCTGCGCTATGTGATCGAGAACATTGAGGATGGCCAGATCGGCGCCAGCCAGCAGCTGACAGATGCGTGCGTAGTAGGCCGCCGCCGACTCGACGTAGAAAAGCTGCGCAAGCTGTGCCACTTGCTGGGCTGGATGGGCTGCGCGCAGCGCTTGGGCCGTCGTCAGCTGCAGGCGCTCTTCGGTGACAGCAGACGCCGCGGCGACAAAGCGTGCGCCGGGAACCTCCAGCAGCGCTTGATACATCGGCCAGCTGTGCAGGGTCAGATCATGACCACGCGCCACCAGCGCCGGCGCCAAGCGGGCTAGGGGTAGCACATCGCCAACCGTACCCAGTGTCGACAAGACAATCCGCAAACCAGGTCACGATACCACGCTTGACGTGGCCAGCGTCCGTCGCGAAAATGGTTCCATGTCGGAACAACCGAAGAAGTACCGCACGTGGATCACCGGTCTGTGCTTGGGGCTTGGCATTGCATTTGGAAACGGCGCTGGCGGCGCGCTGGGGCTTGAGTCGCGACCGCTGCGTATCGTCGTCGGAGCTGTGGCCGGCGGTCTGATGGCCCTGATCGTCATCCTGGTGATCAAGGCACTCAAGCTCGACGAAAAGAAGTAGGCCCCGGCCCTTTGGCAGTGCGCTCTGGCCGTCAGCTAGATGTGGGCTGCGGCGCGGCAGGGTGCCGTCTTTCGTCGTCCGCAAGCCGGGCTAGAGCACGTTCAAGTGACGGGCCCGTGGTGCGCTCTGCTGGCGAATTCGCCGGGCTGCGATCATCGGGTCGGGCGCGGTAGCCAGGGCGAGGAAGCGATCGCCTTCCTGATACAGGATCGACTGCGCGATCATCGGCTGTAGAAGCTCGAAGACGCTCTCCCCGCGTCCGCCGAAGCGCTGATCAATCTCGCTGCGCGTGCGAATCTGCAGGCAGAAGTGATAGAGCTGCGCCGCGGTACCCAAGAGCTCTGTGGTCTGCGTCGGGCGACCCGGCCGATGGCGAAACACATGCAGGAAGCTGCCACCGTCCTGATACCAGAGCGGATGTGGCTTGTAGTCGGCTTTCCACTCCTCGACGCGCTCGACCACCGGCCACCAGTTCACCTGCGGGACCTGTGGGTCGAAGCTGAGCTGGTAAAGCTTCAAGCTGGCCAGTGTGTCCGCGGGAATGACGTCGGCGTAGCGATCGTGGTTGCGCAAGCCAGCGATGCCGAACTGCTCGGGATAGCGAGCCACGACGCTGTCGATGCCGAGCTCAAAACCTGCAATCGCCGGCGGCTCATAGGCGCAGGCGTAGCGGTCGATGGTGCGCAAGGTGTCGTCGACCTCGTCCTGGGTCGAACCTGGAAAGTCGATGATGAGGTTGCTGTGCGAGCGAATACCCAGCTCGGCACAGGTCTTCATGACCTCCAGGTTCATGATCACCGAGGTGCCCTTGTTGATGCGCTTGAGGAAGCTATTCGACAGGCCCTCTAGGCCAAACTGCACGGCTCGCAGACCGGCTTCTCGGAAGCGCAGCAGATCATAGGGACGCAGGTTGGCGCGCGCCTCGTGGAAGATCCGCGCGTCGAGGTCCAGGGCGCGCAACGCATCGACAAACTCGTCGAAGCCGCGCAGACGGACGATATTGTCGAGGAAGGTGAAGTGGGTGGCGTGGTGGCGCGCCGAGAGTTCGCGCATCTCGCTGGCGATGCGAGCCGCCGATTTCTGGCGGAAGCCATCCCACTGCACGTTGAGGTTGCAGAAGTTGCAAGTGGCCTTGGGGTGCTTGGTGGTGCGATCCCACCAGCAGCCGCGCGAGCCTTCGATCGGTAGCACTGCCTGGCCAGCCGAAGGCACGCGCGCATAGAACGCGTCGAAGTTTGGCACCGGCAAGCTGTCGAGATCGGCGACCTGCCACATCCTGCCCCCGCTGGCCGGGTGGACGCGGGTGGCCACGCCCGGGATGGGCTGGGCTGCCTCACGGCGTTCGATCTGCTGGAGCAGGGCAACTAGAGGCTGCTCGCCTTCTCCGCGAACGATGAAGTCGACAAACGGATAGGTGTTGAGGATCGAGTCGGCGATGGTAGCCGGGCTCACCGTCGAGCCACCGAGCACGACGGGGGCATCCACGCCGCTCTCTTTCAATCGTTTGGCGAAGAGCAGGTTGGGGAACAGCTGCGAGAACGACGTCGTGAGCCCGACAACGCAGTCTCGCCAGTCCTGTCGCGTCACCAGCGCATCGAGATGCTCGCCAAGCTGCGCACGCAGGCGCGAGACGATGGCGGGAATCCGGTGCCCCCGACGCTGCAGCCAGGCCAAGTGTTCGCCAAGCTGGGTTCGGCGGGTCAGGCGCTCCCAGTACTCGACTAGGCGCTTCTCTCCGTCAGGATAGAGCAGCGTCGCATAGAGTCGCTCGCCTTCAATATCACTCGCGGCAATCGCGGAGTACAGCTCGCTGTCGAGAGCCGCAACGTCGAGATAGGCATAGTCCGTTTCGACCTGCCAACCCGGTGCGTGCCGCCTCACGT
>DAORCZ010000893.1:0-3838 GCA_035345735.1 Pseudomonadota bacterium
GCACGACCTTGCTGTCCGCGCCGAAGAACACGTCGTCCTTGCTGCTGCCATAGACCCCGCGGCAGCAGCCACTGATGCCGGTGTTCATGAGCTTCCAGGCCGTGCCGTCGTAGCGGCCTACCCAGCCCAGGCTATCGGTGGCCCACAAGTTGTCGGGGGCGCTGCCCCACAGGTGAGTGGTGCGCAGGCTCATCGCCATCGGGGTGACGGCCGCGCCATCGAAGTGAAACATCTCGCCACTGGCTGCGATGTAGACGTTGTTTTTGGCAAACCCCCAGACCGCGGTGAGGCCGCCCAGGTTGTCGCGGCCGGCCACCTTCAGGCTCTGCCAGGTGACCCCGTCGTAGTGCAGGATCAAGTTGAAGCCAACGGCCCACACATCGTCGGTGGCACTGGCCCACACGGCCTTTAGATCGCGGTCCGTACCGGTCTTCATCAGCGCGGGGCTGCGGCCATCGTGGAACAGCACCGTCCCGCTCTCGCCGACCATCCAGGTCGCTGTCGGGGATAGGCTGAACACGGCGCTCAGCCAGTTGCCCTGGGGCTTGGGATATTCCCAACACCACTCACTGCTGCCACAGAGTGCCGACGACGGAGGCGGCAGATCAGCGGGACTTGCCATATCGGTCGGTATGGCCATATCGGCCGGCTCGGACGTGGCCATGTCCGCTGGGAAGACGGAGGCATCGGCGCCCATCTCCGATGGCGAATTACAGTTCACAGTCGCTACCAAGAACAGGAAAAGAGGAATGCCGCAATGCGTACGCATGCGGCGCACCATATCAAAACCCCAGAGGTCAGGACGGACGCTGCGTGGCTTCCTGCCCAATCATGTCTGCGGCATGAACCGGAGCGCGCGTGCGGGGGGGATTCCTAATTCTGCCGAAACCGTCGTGCCCCGAGGACGGCCGTGCGGACTACGTCTGTGGTGGTTAGGGGCGCTCTAACGCTGGCAATGGCAGCGGCGCGGGCGACTGGGGAGGACGGCCTGGCAAGCGACGGACGGCGGGCGAGAGCCGACCAATTTCCAGACTCCTTACAGCCCCAGGGGACTGCCTGCCTTAGAGAGAACGCCCCTACCATAGATTTGGTAGAGTCCCTGTCCGGGAGAGTCCTCTTGAACCGTCGCCCCGCATCCTCACGATCAGTCACATCCCCCGGCACATCCCCCGGCACATCCCCCGGCACATCCCCCGGCACATCCCCCGGCACATCTCCCCGGCACATCTCCCGGCGTGACTCCTTGCTCATCGCCCTGGGGGTCGTCGCTGGATGGTGCCTGCCGGCCGGGCTTGCGTACGCTGCGGCGGAGTGCACCGATGGCATCAACGTGGGCTTCGCTCAGCCCCTGCCTGCCGTTGAAGTAAAGGGCGAGCCCTTTTTCAGTGCCGCAGAGTCCGGCAAGAGCAGCGATCCGGCAAATGATATCGGCCTATGTGGCGCCTTTCGTGACGGCGCTACATTGTCATCCTTTTCGACAAATTCATCGACTATGCCCTATGCTGCACCCGAGTCGATTAATGCATTTATGGATGGAGTCGGCAATCCCCGTGTCGACAGGAACCTGAATACGCCATTTGATTTATCCAATAATGTTAACAGCATGGGCGCAAACTCCTATGGCGACTATGTCACAACACCGGAATGTCGTTCGGGAATGGCTAGCACCTGGCCCGGCTGCCCGTTTCCCGGGTCGATAGGAACCGCCAACCTCCGCGCTCCCTTTGGTACTCGCTTCCGCGGTTTTATTGATGTGAAGCCAGACTGGGTCGAGAAGCCCCTTCACTTTGGCTTCTATACCGATGATATCCTGGGCGTCTTGCTCGTTTCGCGAACCCCTGGAACCCAGCCCGTCGAGCGGAAGTATGAATACAACTGGGTCATCAGTCGCGGTGCCGTCATTGGCCAAGAAAAATGGATTTCGACAAACAGCGTCAAATTTAAGAAACCGGGTCTGTATGGTATCGAAGTTACCCATGCCAGCTATGGCGGGGCGGCGGTGTTGGAATTCGGTATCCTCATGCAGGATACCTATGTCGACCGCGAGCACGGCGACTTGGCGCTCATGAGAGTGTCCTTAGACGCGAACACATGCCGTTTTGATATCCAGCGTACGGCGCCGCTTCGTTATTATCAGTCGGTCTGTGGGCGATTTCACTATGACGCAAAGAATCCCCAAGGCAGCGTGGGCGCTTGTGAGCAATGCCCCTCGATCAATCGGGGTCAACCGCCAAAACCATCGGACATTTATCCAACCACCTATCCCTGCCCCGCCCAGCGCTTCTGCAATGATGCAGCGGTCTGCTCACCGTGTGTCGAGGACGTCGCCTGCGGTCCTTCCTGCCTTACCTGCGTCGGCGATACGCCCCGCTGCAGCGCCGACCCCCAGGATCCCTGCAACGTCGACAAGGCGCGCTGCTGCCAGTGCGCCAGCACCAAAGACTGTGCGCCGGGTCAGATCTGCAACGGCTGCGAGTGCGTGTCACCGCCCTGCTGCCCTGGCTACTTCCCGGTATTCCCCAACAAGGCCAAGGATCCGAACTTCCGTCTCTGCTCTCCCTGTCTGAACGACGCGGACTGCCAGATGAAGGGCCTGGATCCGATCTGCGATCTGAAGAATGGGCGCTGCAGCAAAGCGCCGGCGCCGACTTGCTTAAAGGACGGGCTGTCCGTCGATGAGCAGTGCGGCCCCGCCTGCAATATCAACTGTCGGGCGCTGAGCCCAGCGCGACCGTACTGTCTGAACAATGAGGTCTGTGTCGCGTGCCGTCGCGATGCCGACTGCCCCAGCGGGAACTTCTGCCTCAGCGGCACCTGCAACAATCCCTGCCTGGACGATCGCCACTGCGGCGCATCCTGTCAGAACTGCGGCATCGCGGTGACCACCGATCCGTCGAGTTCTACGCCCGAAGGCCGGCCGGCCAACCTGCCGTACTGCAAGGTCGACACGATCGACGGGCAAAAGGTGGTGGCCACCGGCGTCTGTGTGCAGTGTCGCGAAGATAAGGAGTGTGCCAGCGGGCAGACCTGCGTCGATAACCGCTGCACGCCCGAGCTGCCGTGCAGCCCCGCTTGCGCCAGTCATGAAGTCTGTTTCGGCGGCACGTGTGTCCAGTGCTTTGCTGATGCGCAGTGTCCCTGCGGCCAGTGCATCGATGGTCGCTGCGTCGACAAGTGCTCCAGCAATCAGGACTGCGAAGGCAACCAGTGCTGTCAGAAGTCGACGGGCCTGTGCGTCAGCGGCCGCTGCGGCGGGACGGCGGGCGGTGCTCTGTGCGGCTGCAGCGTGGCCAGCGCCGGCGTCTCGGGCGCCCGCTTGCTTTCCAGCCAGCCCGCGCCCCCCGAACCCTTTGTGCCCGGTGAGCAGATCGAGAACCGCAGCCGCGGCGTCTCGGTGGCCGCCTTCGCGGTCCTGCTACTTGCACTGGCCCTGCGTCGTCGCGTCCGCCGGTCGATAGGGCCGACCTAAAGACCAGGCGCCGCACGGGCACAGAAGATCCCCGCAAGACGCCTGGGACGCACACCGTACGGGGGCGGGCCCCTGGGTCGGTCGTCGTCGGGCGCGATGCTCTCCCACTGGCGGCTTGGGCAGTGTATCCTTTCGTTCTGTGCCGAGCGGACTTGGGGTGGACGCCATAGCAGGCCAGCGTGGCGCGGTCGCATGCAGGCCAAAGTCGGGGCTGCGCGGCGGCGCGCTGATTGTTCTTTGGGTGCTGCTGCGGGCAGTCACTCCCGCGGTCGCGGGCCCCGTGGGTGAAGCGGGGACAGCGCAGGCGGGGACAGACGCGGCGGGGTCAGCGCAGGCCGGGTCAGCGCAGGCCGGGTCAGCACAGGCGGG
>DAORCZ010000894.1:0-3838 GCA_035345735.1 Pseudomonadota bacterium
GGCAAAGCGGGCCGGTGAGTCCACAAAGGGGGCGGCAGAACCGCCGGGGGCCGGGGGAGGCTGCGACATGGCGCGCACTTTACTGGAGTTGCCCAGGAAGGAACATGGAGCTTCGTGGGCAGGTTGAGTACGCTCTTTACATGCGATTGACGGTTCTTCCGATGCAGCGTTCCTCGTCCCGAGCAGCCCGAGGACTGCGCTGGCTGGGCCTGGGGCTGCTGATGCTGCTTGTGCCCGCGCTGGCTCCGGCGGACTCGCCGCACACGCCCGCCGCGACGGGAAAAACGGCGGCGATTCAGACGGTGTTTGACGGCGCCAAGCGGGTCGTGGCGGTCGGGGATATTCACGGCGACTACGACAAGTTCCTGGCGGTGCTCAAGCTGTGTCAGGTGATCGACGGCAACGCGCGCTGGAGCGGGGGCGCGACGCACCTCGTGCAGACCGGCGATGTGCTGGATCGCGGGCCCGACTCGAAGAAGGTCATGGATCTGCTGATGGAGCTAGAGGTCCAGGCCAAGGGAGCCGGCGGCCGCGTGCATGCCCTCATCGGCAACCACGAGTACATGACCATGATGGGCGATCTGCGCTACGTCTCCGACGGAGAATTGGCGGCATTTGGCGAGGGCCCGCGCGTCACGCCGGTGGGTCGCGAAACGCTTGCGAGCTATCCCAAGTACCGCGCGGCCTTCGACAAGTCGGGCAAGTACGGCGCCTGGATCCTGACGCACAACGCCATCGTCAAGGTCAACGGCACGCTGTTTCTGCACGGCGGCATCAGCCCGCGCTACGCCAGTCGCAACCTGGGCGAGCTGAACGAGGCGATCCGCGCTGAGCTACGCGGCGAGCGCGATGGACGCCTGGGGGTCGGCGCCGATCCCGAGGGCCCGCTGTGGTTTCGCGGGCTGGCCGAGTCGCTGCCGCCGGCGACCCTGGAGAGCTACCTTGGTCAGCTTTTCGCGGCGCAGTCGGCGCGACGCATCGTGATGGGTCACACCATCCAAGAAAACGGCATCAGCCTGCGGGCCGGCGATCGCCTGGCGCTGATCGATGTCGGCATGTCGCGCCAGACGATCAACGGCGCCCCCTCCTGTCTGGTCATCGAGCCCGGGGCCGGTGCGACGGATCGCGTCAGCATTCGACGCTAAGAAGATCCGCAGCCGCGACGCTCCCCTCACTAACGACAACGACGCGGCCAATTTTCCGCGCGAACGCTCCTCCGCCTTCCCTTGCGACTGACCGGTCGGAGACCGCGGTCGCGCAGGCTCTTGCCTGGCCCACGCTGCGAGCTAGCGGTACCAGAGGATCGAGGAGGTGCGGTCGTTCAGCGCCGCACCGATGAACGAGCTGCCCGAGCGCAGGTCGATCGCGGCTCCGCCTTGGTTGTTGTGCTCGTAGTGCACCGAGTGGCCGCAGGCCGAGAAGGCCAACGACGACGAGATGATGTCGTTCCATCCCGGAGGCATCGAGCTCGCGAGAAACGAGTAGTTCTCGCAGGTGCCACCGGCCGTGAAGGTCAGTGTGCCGCCGCCAAAGTTCGCATCCACGTACTCGATGCCGATGACGTAGGTGGCGGTTAGCGATTCCAGGCTCTGCTTCTTCAGCGCCGAGACGACCTCCCCCGCCGGGGTCGCCGGTGGGAGCCGCAGCGTCCCGCGGGTAGCAAACCCTACTGCCTCGGGCAGCGAAGCAAAGCAGCGCGGCTCCTCGGCGGCAGCTTGCTCGACCGGCACCTGACCCGGCTGAATTGCCTGGGTGCTGACAACGCAGTGCTTTGCCGGCCGGGTGGTGGTCAGCGCCGAATCGCTCTCGGCCAGCTCGGCTTCGTCCTCTGCTTCTGGCGCACAGCCACTGGCGAGCGGTGATAGGGCGAGGAACAGACCAAGGACAACATAGGAGTGAGGGCGCTTCATGATCGTAGGCTCCTGGTGCATGTGATTGCTCAGCGGGCAAATGGAAGCGACTGCTGATAACGGGCGGAATCACCCGCCTCCTGCCGCTGGTCCCTTGGGGACGTTTGCTTCTCAATGCAGGCGATATGCCAACCCGAGCGCCCCTGCGCCATCCCGCCCGTCATCGCCGCGCAGCGCGTCTTTCCATCGAGGATTGGTAGCGACGAGCGGCGCCGCGCGTCCCTCGTGCGTCTGCGGCCCGCCTCCTGTCCTCTCGCCCGCTGCGCTGCCGTGCCCTTCGCGGCCGCGCCCTTCGCTCTCGCCCACGCGCGCCCACGCGCGCCCATCCCCGCTGACCAGGTGCACAGCCAGCCCGGGCTGCCGCACGCCGCCTCGAACCGCGGCGGGTATTGGGTGATACCTTGGTCGCCATGGGTCCCATGTTCAGGAGTGGCAGGCGTCGGTTCACGCTCAGCTGTGCATTGGCTTTTCTGGCGGCGATGGCGACCCAGGCAGAGGGCGAAACGCCAGCGGCTCGCGTGACTGCCGGACCACTCCCGGCGACTGTGGCCCTCTTTGATGCATCGCTTTACGCCCCCGGGACGCCGCTGCCCGTCGGCGTACAGCGGGCAGACCTCCTCGATCGCGAGGGGCAGCGCTGGGTCTGCAAGACGGCGAGCTTTGATCGCACGACCTGCAGCAGCGCCGCAGCCGGTCTGTTTGCGCGCTGGACTCGCCCGCGTCGCGACGATACCGGCGGCTCGCTGACCGTCGAGGTGCGCGTCCTGCCCAGCCTGGGGGTGGCCGGGGATGCGGCCTGGGCGCAGGCGGCCTGGGTCGCGACACACGGGGCCTCGCAGCAGGGGCAAGCCGCCCTGCGGGCCTGGCGCAAAGGGACTCTCCGCGTCGCCGAGTCCGACGTGCAGTGGGGAGCGCGCGAGGAGACCCCAGCCTGGGGTCTGTCGCGATACGAGGAACGGCAAGGCTTCATCCTGTACGTCTTCCTGCGCGTCGACGGTCATCCCAGCCCAGCAGTGCGCGCCGAGCTGCGTCGCGCCTTTGTCGACGTTCCGCTGGGTGCCGCCCCGACCCCGGAGCAGACGGTGCAGCCCGCAGCGGCTCCGGCCTGCGCCCCCGCACAAGCGCGCGCCAGCTATTCGGAATGCCAAGCCGCCGAGGTGACCGGAGCCCCGCCCTGCGAAGACATCTGTCTGCGACCCCGCACGCTGACCACCGAAGATCCCTGCTGCGAGGACCCCGTCGAGGTCGTGGTGCTGGCCGGGCGCCAGATCCTCTTCCGCGCGGCGGCCTGTCGCCACGTCCCCCCGCAGTGCGCCAACACCCATGGGCATGGGCGGATGGATGCGCACCTGCGCGTCCTTGCGGGATCACCGCCCGAGCTCTTGCTCGTCGAGGGAGGCTGCGAGGCACGGGCGCTGATGCACCGCTACGTGCCGCCCGGCGTCGCTGCCTGGACCGGCTGCCGCCACACCCGCTATCGCTGGAACGGCCAGAGCTTCGTCGCGCTGCCGCAGCCCAATCGCTAACGGCGGGTCGGAAGATGGGCGGGGGCGGTCGGATGGGCGCGCCATCGATAGGCGGCCTCTCATTTCATAAACTCCGCCCCTAGCTCGCCCGACAGCCAGTAGCCCAGCGCGCCCGCGACGTACCAGGAGCCGACCATGACGCCGACAAACCAGGATGCGGGAATCTCAAAGCCGCACAGCATGCGGTCGGTGCGATCCTGCGCCCACGGGGACAGCGAGCCTTCGACCTGACCAAAGCCGACGGTGTAGACCATCATGGCCAGCGTCATTCCAACGATCAGCAGTGCGCGGATTCGGCGGGCGGGCGCGGGGACGGGAGACATCGCAGCAGCGATCGGATGCGTGCTCCGGTGACGCTCTGCCAGACTATGTTTTCCAAGTCGGAGAATCGTCAGCCCAGCC
>DAORCZ010000895.1:0-3832 GCA_035345735.1 Pseudomonadota bacterium
ATGCCCGCGGAGTCGATGACCGAGAGCTCGGCCGCCTCGCCAAACAGCACGTTGAGGGGGTGAAAGTCGCCGTGGATTCGGCAGAGCCGGCAAGGGTAGCGATCGAGGTGCCAGGCCAGGGAGATGAAGTCGCGGAGGATGTCGTTGAGCTCTGCGTGAAAGGCGTCGCGCAGTTCTTGGGCGTAGCCGCCGATTACGCCCATTGCTCCGGTTCCACCGGCGATGAGATCGCGCAGCGACCGACGATACACTCGGCTGTCGTCGCGTGTCTCGCGGTGAAGCGAGAGGAGGTATTCGGCCAGTGCGGCGGCGCGGCGCTCGGCAAGCTCGTCGAGCTCCTCGCTTCGCAGGCTCTGCAGAAGACTGAGGACGTAAGGCGTGCCGGGAGCGTACTCCTGCAGCAAGACGAACTCAGTGTCGCCGGGGATGCTGCTCAGCGTCCCGTCCTTGCGGAGGACCGCTACGTCGAGTGAGCGAGGGTGACGCGGCAGGTGGCGGTAGGCTTCGTAGGCCTGCAGGACGGCTTGCGCGCGATCCGCAAGTTGCTCGGTGCCGTACACCGTGGGCGCCGGTCGTCGCAGGATCAGCTGCTGGGTCGCGCTGCCGACCTGGACCTCAAGGCGCAGCAGATTCGAGATGCCCGTATCGTGTTCTTCTTGGCCTAGCGCATTTATGCTGATGAGTTTGGCTTCAGGGCCAAAGACATCGCGCAAATAGCTTTCGATTTTTAGCGGCGTAGCCAACGAAGCAATCCCTTCAGGCGAATAGAGACCCGCAGTGCTACCACGTCCGCCGAGAAACGGTCAAGCTGTGCCTTGGGTTCCGGCACGGCGCTCTGCGCTTTGGCGGGCGGCTGCCCCGATGAGGGTGAACGGGACCCCTGCCGCACAGTGCACGGCGAGCGCGGTGGGGAGCACGGCGGTGGGGCCGGCCGACGCGGGGCGCCGGTTTCAACCGCAAGGGGGATTGTGCGTACGCGGGGATATGCAGTGAGCCGATTCATGGTACGACGTTTGCGCTTGCGTTCTGTAGAGTCACAAATGTACAAAGGCCATTACATGGCAACCTTACGTGCGTTCGCAGATTATTGGTTTAGCAAATTCGACAATCCGGCCCGGTGGTTTTATGAGGGATTTCACTATGATGCAGAGATAGAACAGTTCCGCGACCTCTTTCACGCGGTGGTGAACCATGAACTTCAGGCGGCGACGATCACCGAGCACCTGCTGGTTATCGTGATTCTCGATCAGCTGCCGCGTCATTTCTACCGGGGCCACAGCCAGGCCTACGAGCTTGATGCGCGGACTTTAGAGCTTGCCAAACAGCTCTATGCAAAGGGCTGGCATACCCAGCTAGGCACCCAGCACTTCATTTTCTGGACGGTCGTATTTGAACACGCTGAGGACCTAGCCGAGCATGCCTTTGCACGTAAGCTGCTCCTTGAACGGATTGCGCAGCACGAAGAGAATTCCCAGGACCGCTTGTACTTGGAAAATGCCCTGTACTACCTCGATAAACACTCGGCGGTCCTTCAGGCGTTTGGGCGATATCCCAAGCGGGCCGAGATCCGCGGATCGCTGACAGACGCGGAAAAGCAATATCTCGAAGGCCGACAAGGCAAGCCCTATTAGGAGGCGGGCTCCTCGTGTGAGTCCGGGCTTGCGTCCAGCACTCGTCCGGATCCATCTGACGGCGGTGCGGACGGGTTCGCCGTGACCCGTGATTCCGATTTCATTCCGCGTGGTCGCTGCCCGCTGCCGATTTCCCCCTGCCATGGCCGCTCTCTCGGCTGCGGGCGATGTGTACCGACGGCGGAGAGACTTAATCGCGAATGACGAACCTGTCCAGCGTTTCTGTCGCTGCGACGGTGCAGTGGTTAATTCACAGGGGCGGTGGGTCCATGGTGAGAGAATGACGAGGTGGGGCTGGCGACGGGTGTTGAAGGTGGTGGTGGGAGCTTGCGGGGCAGTGTCTGAAGGTATCGCGGAGGGGGCGGACATTCCTTGGCGGAGTGCGCGACCTTACCGCGCGGACCCAGCTTGGTTCGGGCTGGGACATCGGGGCGGCAGGGCGCTGTCTTGGTCTCTCTGTGGCGCGACGGAGACGTGGAGGTGCTGCTGTCGACGCGCTCGCTAGGTCCAAGACACTGGCGTGGAAACCACTGTCGTGACGGCAGCCGCCTGGTTCGTGCCGGACGTGGCCCCGCCTGGCTGGGCTGCTGCATCCTCGTCACGCGCCCGAAACACGCGCCCGAAACACGCGCCCGAAACACGCGCCCGAAATACGCGTTCGATCAGCGCGGCATGCACTGACACTCCAGCACGCTGCGATCCGACTCCGTGGGAATCACTCGGCAGAGCGTGAACCCGGCGGACTCAAGGAGTGCGCGAAACTCGGCCTCCGTGCGCTCCGCGCCCCCGACCATGACCATCATGTCCAAGTCGCTGGCGATGGTGCTCTTCGCGCGATCGGTGCCTTCCGGCATGACGCGCTCAATCACGAGGAGCTTGCTGGCCGCGCTCATGGCCTTGCGGCACGCCTCCAGAATCTGGGCGCAGTGGGCGTTGTCCCAGTCGTGCAGGATCGACTTTAGGAGGACCAGCCCGTCGAACTGCGGGATCGATTCAAAGAGGCTGCCTCCGACTAGCTGACAGCGCGGGAGGAGCCCCCGCTCTTGCAGGTAGCGCTGGGCATCCACGATCACCGAAGGCATGTCGAACAGGATCCCGTGCAGGTGGCGATTGGCTTCCAGAATCTCGGCGATCAGAGTTCCGTTTCCGCCGCCCACATCCATGACCTGGGTGACGGACGAAAAGTCATAGGCCGCAACGAGCGCCGCCGCGACTGCGTGGGTGCGGCGTCCGGCGAGGTGATTGAAGCGGGTCCCGAACTCTGGGTTTTTCACGCAGTGATCGAAGAAGGCCACACCATTGACTCGCTCGAACGCCACCCCGCCGCTGAGCACACTGCGCCACAGCCCGCTCCAGGCTTGGTACATCGGCTCTGAGTCGACGAACAAGACGTAGTCGTGCAGCGAGCTGGGTCGATCGCTGCGGAGCAGTTCACCCACCGCGGTGAGGGCGAACAGCCCTTGATGATTGCGCGTCAAGACACCGTGCATGGCGAGTCCGCGCAAGAAGCGGAACATCTGCTCCTGATCGGCGCCGACTCGGCTGGCGACCTGCTCGGCGCTGAGGGGCCCGTCCTTTAGATGGTCGGCGATGCCAAGTTTGGCAGCCGCATAAACCATCTGGCTCGCTTGATACCCGTGGACCATCGCTAGCAGAGCTTCCGAGGCAGAACTGTCAGACATGGGGGCTTCTCGACTTTCCTTGGTGGAAGGGGTGCACAACCGAGCGGGAGCTAGCAAGCCGATTCGCAGTTTCCAGATAGGCCTACTTCAAGGCGCCTAGCTGACACTGTCTTTTATCTGAAGCGGGCCACAGTGGGGCAGACTGCCCGGCTCGATCGGCTCGAATGGCAGGTGCAGAGCCCGCGGACTGCGTACTGCGGTGCGTCAATGGGCAGTGCGTCCGCCGCTAGGTCCGCAGATCGGCCGAGCATGTCGCAATTTTGTCGTTTCGTTCAAATCGTCGGAGCTAGACTCCGGCCCTTCAACGAAGCCGATGCAAGCGATTTCAGCAGCCAAATCTGAGTTGCCGGAGGTCCTGGCCGTCGGGGCTATTTATCGAGACCGGATTGTGCGCGACCAAGAGGAGGTGTGCTCAATCGGCGGGGTTTCGACGAACTTGGTCCGCCACCTGGCGCAGGCGGGCATCCCGGTCGAACTGCTCGTCATGCTTGAGCCAGGTCCGTTCGGGGAGCAAGCGCT
>DAORCZ010000896.1:0-3831 GCA_035345735.1 Pseudomonadota bacterium
AGGCTGCGTGCCGAGTCGGTGTGCAGCCGTCAGACTCGGACAGAGCAGGGTCATGGGCCCGGGGGGCGCCAAGCTGGCAAAATCTGCCGGCCAGACTTGCCACCGCCCGGTGCGGATGGTGACGGTGAAGGATGCGTCACCGTTTTGGCAAGGTCCCGGCACTGAACGGCGCGATGAGACACGCCGTAGTGCACTACATGGCGGCAGGGTGCAGGGATTCGCCGGGAGGGGATTGGACGGACTGGCTCCGTCCTCGCCAGCGAGCCAATCATTACTTGAGCTGCTGCTCGCCAGGACAGCGCATGAGGGTCTATGAATCGTCTCGGGCTCAGACCAGAGAATAGGGGGATGAGCGAATTCAAGAACACGGCCGTGTGCCTGATAGCGGAGCAACAAGCTTCAGCACAAATGGCCGGCGAGTTTTGCTAGTGGGCTTTAATCGGTAGCTCTCGGTCCGTCGCATCCGATACCATATTCCCTGGCACGCTGCCTGCAGTGGCTGCGTGAAGGGGGAGTCTGGTGATGACTGAACACGCACCTTCCTTATCTTCATTGTCCTCTGGGTTTTCTCGCCCCTCGCTTTCGCGCCGTCATTTTCTGGGAGGCTTGCTCTTGCCCGGCTTGCTGGGCGAATCCGCCAGGCAGGCACACGCTGCGGGGCCGCTTTCGCATCGCGCGCTGACGCTAAGAAACGGCCTGACGGTCCTCCTGCGAGAAGACCGGCGCACCCCCTTCGTTGCCGTCCATGTCCGCTATGAAGTGGGGGCGCTGCATGAACCCGAAGGCTCGCGCGGCATCGCGCACTTGCTGGAACATCTGCTGTTTCGCGCCACCGAGCACATGACGCCCGCGACGCCCGTGTCCGTGCTGACGGGCGTTGCGGCGCGGAAGCTCAATGGTCAAACGACGTTCGACTACACCGAATATTACGCGGTGGTCCCCAAGGTCAACGTCGAGACCGCCTTGTGGGTGGAGAGTGAACGGATGGGTTTTCCGACGCTGTCCAACGATGATCTGGATGCCGAACGGCTCGTGGTTCAGAACGAGAGGATCGAGCGGTTTGAAAATACCCCCTACATGGAAGCGCAGTATCGACTGCATCAGGAGCTATTTCCCCAAGGCCATCCCTACCATCACTACGCCATCGGATCGGAAGCAGACATCAAGCGCATCACCAGCGCCGAGATCAAGGCGTTCTTCCGTCAGCACTACACGCCAGCAAATGCGATTCTGACCTTGGTCGGTGACTTCGACAGCAGCGTGGTGCTGCCAATGATCCAAAAGTATTTTGAAACGTTGGTGGCGGCGCCACGCCCGGATCCACCACAGGTGCCGCCTCTGAAGCGCAGTATGGGTCAGCTGCTGCGCCACGCTGAGAAGCGAGGCACACCCGCGGCGCTCTTTCTGGCGTGGCTCACGCCTCCCTATTTTGCTCCCGGGGATGCGGCCTGCGATCTCTTGGGGCATATCCTTTCGCGCGGGAGGAGCGGACGGTTGCAGCGTCAGTTCGCAGCCGCTGGAGACGCAACGGACAGCATCAGCGTCCAGCAAATCAGCCGTCGGCAGCAGTCGGTCTTTGCCATCACCACGACGTTGCCCGCTGGCAGCGCGTCGGCGACCTCACGCCTGCAGCAGATCGATGAGAGCTTGGCGCAGATTGCCCAGGATGGCGTATCCGATGAGGAACTCGCAATCGTCAAGCAGTGGGCGCGCAACGACCTGCTCATTAAGACCGAGGATCTGCTTTCTCAAGCGCACCTGCTGGCTTCCTATCAATCAAGACCGGGGGGCCCTGCTTCTGTGAGCCGGGATCTCATGCGTTATCTGCTGGTTGGTACGAAAGAAATTCAGACTCTGGCGCGCGACTTCCTGTCTCCAAATCAGCGCATCGCAGTGATCGCGGAAGCGAAAGCGGTATCGGCTTCGGCCTCCGCATTGCCGGCGTTTCCTTTCCGGGGACAGATCTGATGCGGCACATCCTGCACATCAGTCTGTGGTGCTTGCTGTTGCTTTCCGGCTGTGACACATGGCGCACGATTCGTCCCACGGTCTCGACGGAGGTCGCGATCTCTATTCCGCGCTTCAGCGGACATCGGCTACCTAACGGTATCCAGCTGTACACCTGCGCGCAGAGTCATCTGCCGATGGTCACAGTGGGGGCGGTGTGGCGTGTAGGGCTGGCCTCGGCGCCGCGTGAGCGAGCCGGCCTGCAGCGTATCGTCGCATCCATGCTGGCCCTGAGCGATGGCGCAACAGCGCAGGAAATCGATCGGCTTGGCTCGGAGCTGATCGTGGAGTCAACCGCCGAAGGCGCCTTGATCTCAATGCGGGTCAATGCCGAGCATGCCGAACAGGCAGTCCGGCTGTTGGCGAGCACCCTACGCCAGCCAATGTTCTCGCCGAGCGCACTCGATGCGGCTCGCGCCCGCCTGCTCCAGCAGATTCGCACGGTGCTCGCTGAGCCACGCGAGCTGGCTCAGGTTGCGCTGATGGCTGCGCTATACGGCGTCGAACACCGGCTGTCGCGTCCCCTGGGCACACTGTCGGCGATCAGCGCGATCACGCCGGCCGACGTGGAGCAGTTCCAGCAGAACTATCTGGGTCCGGCGCACATCGGCCTGATGTTCGCGGGCCAGGCGGAGGACGCTGAATTTCTGCAATGGGCAACGCAGTACTTTGGGGATTGGCAGAAGCCGACACAACCCGTGCCATCGCTACGCATGGTGCCAAGCGCGGAGAATGGCCGCGCCGTTATTGTCCCACGCCTGGGACTTTCACAGTCTGTCCTCGCGATAGGCGGTGCGGGTGTCCAGCTGGGCAGTGCGGATGAGTACCCGCTGCAGCTAGCGGTGTCCATCGTCAGCAACCACCTATTTCGTCGCCTACGCCAGGAGTCCGGCAGTACGTACAGCGTCAGCGATGTGGTGGTCTCGTTCCCGACAGGCGGCTATTACAAGTGGCAGTTCTCGGTCGATAACAGCGCCGCTATGACCGCGCTGGATCTGACGCTCTCGCGCGTCACGAAGCTGAGTTTGGATCCGTTGCCGCGCGCTGCCATTCCACTCATGCGCGTCTATGCACTCTGGGATGCCATCGGCGCCCTGAGCTTTCATCGTGGAGTCGTTGGCTCCGGCGCAGCCTTGCTGCTCAGCGGGCAGCCCGTCGATCGCTACATCCAGCTCGCGATGCAGATTCCCCAGACCACCCCAAATCAGATCGAGGCCGCTGTTAGTCGCTACATGGAAACCAGCCAGCTCAACATGGCCGGGGTCGGCGATCCGGCCTTGCTCGACAAACCAGCCGGGCGCATCGGCCGGGTCCTTCATTGGGACCCAGCGGTGGACTGGAAGTGAAAAACCACCGTCAAAGCCAGTGGCTTCGTTCGCTTCGCGGCCCTGCTCAAAGCGATTGTCGCTAATACCCTCAGGTAATCGTGGACGGCGCGACCGCCTACTGCGCCAGCCGAGGGATGCGGCTGCCTACAGAGGCGGAATGGGAATGCGCGGCGCCGGACAGCGCCATCCAGGCCTCACCAACGCACATCTCATGAGGAGATGCACACCCAAGCAGCACTCGCCGCTTTACCACGCTGTCCACAAAAGCGGCGCAGGTTCCGTCTTTTCCGATTTCTGGTTGAGGATCGCAAGTACCCCGCCGCGAATCCGTTTGAAAAAGTGAAGCCGATCGGCCGGGTCGACACGGGCAAAACTCAGCTCACGATCGACGAAGCGCGCAAGCTGAATGCCTGGCTTATCCAGCGTGCGGAATCCGGCGACGAAGGCGCGACCGCCGTCCTGACGCAGCTTGTTCTGGGCCTGCGATCGTCCGAAG
>DAORCZ010000897.1:0-1581 GCA_035345735.1 Pseudomonadota bacterium
TGGAGCGCTGCGAGCAGCACATCCTGGCCGAGGCCTCGGCGCAGTCGCGCGAGCTGCTGCCGATTCCACAGTGGCTGGCGCGCGAGCTAGGCGGCGACGAGGCGGGACAGCGCTTCCTGGGCTACGTCGAGACGCTGGAGCTGCGTCCCGGTGACTACCTGTTCCGTCAGGGGGACAAGGCGGATGAGATCTACGTCATCGCCTCTGGCCGCGTCGGCATCTTCCTGAACTTGCCGGGCCGTCAGCCGCTGCGCCTGCGCTCGGTCACCTCGAACACCACGCTCGGCGAGATGGCGGTGTATCGCCAGGCGGCGCGCTCAGCCTCGGTGATCTGCGAGGAGCCGACCTGCGTCTACCGCGTCTCGCGCGCTGCACTGTCGCGCCTGGAAGACGAAGAGCCGAAGCTCGCCATCGCCTTCCACTGCTTTGTCGTGCGCACGCTGGCCGATCGCTTGGTCGGCTCGGACCGCACCATCGCCGCCTTGGAGCGCTAGGCGCGGCGATCTCGCCCGCCTGGCTAGCTGCCGTGATTGGCCGCAAGCAGGGGCTCGCCATCGCTCCGGCGTCCGCGACGCAGGGCCAAGCCCAAGATCAGCAGGCCCAGACCGAACAGCGGGGCAGGGGAGGCAGCGCGGTTCGCACCACCGGTCAGCGAGCAGCCCAGGTAGGTGGTGTTGTAGAAGCTGCCCTTCTGCGCCGGGACGGTCAGCGTGGCGCGCAGGGTGCCGCGGCTGGCGGAAAGCTCGCTGGTGGCGCCCGCGGCATAGACATAGCGATACAGATCGCCGGTCGTGTCCGTCGTGTTCACCGTCGAGCTCTGCGGCGCTCCGGCTAGCGTGAAGCTGGTGTAGACGCCAGCGATGTCGCGGCTGGCCGCATCGCGAGCCCGGACGTAGACCCAGACCTGCTGGTCGGCCTTGGGCGCCGCGACGGTCTCAGGGATCAGGCTCAAGCTGACGAGGTCGCTCTCGGGCACAGCGGCGATGGGCAGCGTGGTCAGGGCGCCGCTGATTTGGCGCAGTGGCAGGGTGTAGGCGCCGGTGGCGAGCGGCTTGATGAACAGCCACTCCGTCACTGGGGCGCCGCCCGTCGTGCGGTTTTCGATCGTGACTTGGCTGAGCGGATCAAAGCGAATCACGCCGTGGCCGTACACCCGCTCGCTGCCGCGGTAGTAGACCAAGCCGAACACGCCGGTGCTGCCGTTCAGCACGCGCGCCTCGCGGACCTCGGCGGTGGCCGTGACGCTGTCGCTCACTGCCCCTTGCGCGGCGTCCTCCAGGGTGCGCAGCAGGCCATGCGACAACACGCTGAGCCGATCGGCGGTGGCCACGGTGATGGTCGCGCTGTGGCGTTCGCTGCCGCCGGCGTCGAGCATGCGCAGGGTGGCCTGGCCAGGAGACAGCGCGCTGCAATCGGCGCCGATGTGCGTGTCGTCGCTCTTGCTGAGCTTGTCGATGGCAAAGACGCTGGGCTGATCACTGACCAGACTCCAGTCGCTGCTCGCGGCGCCGCCGCCGGCGTACAGCTTGATGCGTACCTTGGTGCCGGTGGCATAGGGCAGGCTCAGCTTGTCGGCGTTGC
>DAORCZ010000897.1:1681-3815 GCA_035345735.1 Pseudomonadota bacterium
CATCCCCATGCGCGTAGAAGCCCTAGCGCCCGGTACCCTGGTTGCGGGCCGCTTCGAGATCGACCGCTTCGTCGGCAGTGGCGGCATGGGCGTCGTCTATCGTGCCCGCGATCTGCAGGCCCGAGCGGCCATCGCGGGGGCGGCCGGCTCGGCGGATCGGGGTGACCGGGCGCGTTTTGTGGCGCTGAAGCTCCTGCGCGTCGACACGCTGGGTCAGATTGGCGGCGAACGCTTTGTGCGCGAGGCTCGGTTGCTATCGCAGCTTCAGCACCCCGGCATCGTCGCCTACGTCGCGGATGGTACGACCGAAGACGGTCAGCCGTATCTGGCGATGGAGTGGCTGGAGGGCATCGATCTCGGGCAGCGGGTGCGCAAGCGCCCCCTGTCGATCGCCGAGGCCCTGGTGCTGCTAGAGCGCATGGCCAGCATCCTGTCCGCCACCCACGCCCGCGGCATCATCCACCGCGATCTCAAGCCCAGTAATCTGTTTCTGCCCGACGGGGCGATCGAGCAGGTCAAGGTGCTGGACTTTGGCGTGGCGCGGGTTGCGGATGTGCGGAGCGGCACGCAGACGGGACTCATCGTCGGTACGCCGGCGTACATGTCACCGGAGCAGGCGCGCGGTCTGCGTGAGATTACGCCCGCCGTGGATATCTATTCGCTGGGCTGTCTGCTTTACGAGTGCCTGAGCGGGCGCCCGCCGTTTCCTGCCGATCAGCCCGCAGCGACGCTGGTCCGCGTGCTGTTCGAGGAGCCGCGTCCGCTGGAGCTGCTCTGCCCAGGGGTGCCCGCCTCGTTGATTGAGCTGCAGCGGCGGATGATGGAGAAAAACGCCGCGGCGCGGCCGCCGAACGGACAGGCGCTCGTGGAGGCTCTGCGCGAGCTGCGGCAGCAATCCGACCTGCGCGAGGCCCTGCTCTCGCTGGTACCGGCGGCTGTCCCGATCGAGGTGAGCGATAGCGGCTGGCTGTCGCAGGGCTCGCTGTCGCTGTTGTGCGTGGTGTTCGCCAGCTTGCCGGCCACGGTGCCGTCGAGCTATGGGCTGAGCGCGGTCGAGAAGGCCCGTCTGCTGGCTGCGCTGCAGCGCATGGGGGCCGGGGTCGAATGCCTGACCAGCGGAGCACTGCTGGTCACGGTCGGGGAAGTCGGCAACGCCGTCGAGCAAGCGAGCTTAGGGGCGCAGGCTGCGTTGCTGGTGAAGGACCACTGGCCCTCGGCCGCGATCGCGCTAACGACGGGACGCGGGCGGTGGCAAGGGCAAGAGACGACGGGCAGTGCCGTCCAGCGCGGCCAGGAGCTGTGGGCCGTGGCTCAGGCCGGCGCTGCGCCTCGGGAGCATGGCGAAGCGCGCGGGGCGACTGTGACCCCCAGCGAGCTGCCCCCGATCCTGCTAGATGAGGTCAGCGCCCACCTTCTAGATGGGCGGTTTGACCAGGCCGAGATCCCATCGCGGCTGGGCCGTGTGCTACGGCGCCCGCTCGACCGACCGCTGCCGATCCGCCAGCTCTTTGGGGGACCGACGCCGCTGTGTGGCCGCGAGGTCGAGCTCAGCTTCCTGGAGCGCCAGCTGTCGACCTGCAGCGATGACCACAAGGCGCAGGTGGTGCTGCTCACGGCTGTGCCGGGGGTGGGCAAGACGCGGCTTCTGCACGAATTTCTGGGGCGTGTGGGACGGCGCACGAACCCGCCGCGGATCTACACGGCGGGGGGGCTGCTGCGCTCGGCGGGGGGGCCGTATTCGCTGGCGCGTCGGCTGCTGCGGGGAGCCTTTGGGCTGCCTCAGCCCGACGAAAGCGACAGCAGTGATGTCGAGACCATTGATCAGAAGCCGACGGGATCGCCAGGCATCGGTCGCGTGCCGGGGGGGGACGGCGCGTTCGTCCAGGTCTTCCTGTCTGAGCTCTGTGGCGTTCCCTGTGAGCTCGGCTCGGGCGAAGACGAAGCCCGGATGCGACAGCTCCTCTTCTCGGCGCGCCGGGAACCTCGCCTGATGCATCAGCATCTGCGGCGGGCCTTTGTCAGCTGGCTGGGTACGCAGTGTCAGAAGTCGGCGGTGCTGATTGCGCTGGATGATCTGCACTGGGGTGACGCGCTGAGCGTCAGCCTGATCGACGATGCCCTGCGCGAGCTGCGG
>DAORCZ010000898.1:0-3812 GCA_035345735.1 Pseudomonadota bacterium
CTGGTGCTGTCGGCGTACGAAGCGGCGGGTGTTCGCGCCGATCGCGATCTGCGCTTCCGCGTCGAGCACGCCCAGGTTCTGTTCGGCACCGATCTGGAGCGGCGACGCTATCAGAAGCTAGGGGTCATCGCGTCGATTCAGCCCAGCCATGCGGTCAGCGATATGCCATGGGCCGAGCGACGGCTTGGGGCGGGGCGGATTGGGCTTTCCTATGCCTATCGCTCGCTGCTCTTGTCGGGAGCGCGGATTGCCGCCGGATCCGACTTCCCCGTCGAAGAGGCCGATCCGCGCATCGGCCTGCACTCGGCCATCTGGCGCACCGACGAGAGCGGCGCCCCCAGCGGCGGCTTCCTGCCGCAAGAGCGCCTGACCCTGGGCGAGGCCCTGCGCGCCTTTACCACCGACGCTGCTTACGCCGCGTTCGCCGAGGACAAGAGCGGCCAGATCCGCATCGGCCTGCGCGCCGATCTCACCATCCTGTCGGGCCGGCTGGACAGCTACCTCACCGGCGGACCAGCGCCGCTCGATCTGCGCAGCCGACCCGTGCTGCTGACGATGATCGATGGCCAGGTGGTCTATGAGCGCCTCGGCCTGAGCCAGCCCCCAGGAACTCCGGGCAAGAACACCGCCAGTCGTCCGCGGCGACGCGGCTAGCTTAGCGACCCGGGGCCGCGACTTCTTGCGCCGGCCGCAGCGTGCCAGCAAACCAGTAGACGATCCCCGCCCACATCACCGGCTCGGCCGCCAGCGCAGTAAACGATCCAGCCAGAAACAGCCCGTTGTCGCCGCGCACCCGCCCGGCCAGAAACAGCCCACTGCCGACCAGCGAGACCGCCGTGCCCACCCAAGTTAGCGTCGCGCCTGCCGTCACCGCCGGGCTGTAAGCGCGAGCCCGCACGCGGCTTAGCGCAGGCCCTCCGCCACTTGGCACGCTCGGCGACAAGACCGCGAGCCGCGAGCCGGGCTCGATCGCGGATCGCCGGATCCACACCGGCTGCCCGGTCCCCACTCGCTGCGCCGCGACAGCCTCGGCAGGCGCCGCGCTCGGTGGCGGGGCGCTAGGCTGCTCGACGGTGGGCGGCGGACTCAGGGCAGCCGTCGGGACCAGATACAGGTCCTGCGTCGAGCACGCCACGAACGCCAGTGCTGCCACCGGACCTAGCCGAGCCAGGCGCCCCCCAAGCGAGGGACCGCAGGCAGCGATCCGCACCCAGCCGTTGCGCATTCAAAGAGCCTATCACTGGGCCGCTGCGGCTGGTGCACTGCGTCCCGGTGCGCGCCTCGCGGAGCGCGTTCCGGCAAAAAATTGGCGGCGAATCCAGGGTTTGGGCATGCTGCGAGATCTCGGGCTGTAGACAGCAACGAACCCTGTAACGAAGCACCTGTAACGAAGTAAAAGAAGCGCGCAATCATGGCCAAGCGGGAAGAGCTCATCGTCGGTCTGGACATCGGCACCACCAAAGTAGCCTGCCTAGTTGGGGAGGTCACAGAGGACGGCGTCGACATCATCGGCATCGGCACGCAGCCTTGCAGCGGCCTGAAAAAAGGCGTCGTCGTCAACATCGACGCGACAGTCGCCGCGATCTCGAAAGCGATCGAAGAAGCCGAGCACATGGCCGGGGTCGAGATCACCACCGTCTACGCCGGCATCGCCGGATCGCACATCAAGGCCTTCCACTCGGAAGGTGTGGTGGCGATCCGCGATCGCGAGGTACGGGCCGGCGACATCGAGCGCGTCATCGAGGCCGCCAAGGCCGTCTCGATCCCGCAGGACCGCGAGATCCTGCACGTCGTGCCGCAGGAATTCACCGTCGATGCGCAGGATGGCATCAAAGAGCCGCTCGGCATGTCGGGCGTGCGCCTGGAAGCCCGCGTCCATATCGTGACGGCGGCGGTGGCGGCGGCGCAGAACATCATCAAGTGCTGTTCGCGCTGCTCGCTGCAGGTGGCCGATCTGGTGCTGGAGCCGCTGGCGACGGCAGAAGCCGTGCTGCACCGCGACGAAAAAGAGCTGGGCGTGGCCCTGCTGGACATCGGCGGCGGCACCAGCGATCTGGTCATCTACAACGAGGGCGCGCTGGTGCACACCCTGGTGCTGCCGATTGGCGGACATCAGCTGACCAACGACATTGCGCTCGGTCTGCGCACGCCGATGAGCGAGGCCGAGCGGCTGAAGCACAAGCACGGCTGCGCCATGTCGAGCCTGATCGCCGCCGACGAGACCATCGAGGTTCCGTCGGTGGGTGGCCGTCCGCCGCGCGTGCTGGCGCGCACCGTGCTGTCGGAAATTCTGCAGCCCCGCGTCGATGAAATCTTCACGCTGGTGCGCGATGAGATCGAGCGCTGCGGCCTGTCCGAGACCCTCGCTTCGGGCCTGGTGGTAACCGGCGGCTCGACGATCCTGCAGGGCCTGCCCGAGCTTGCCGAAGAGGTGCTGGGCATGCCGGTGCGACGTGGGTTGCCGCAGGGCTTTGGTGGACTGACCGATGTCGTGCGCTCGCCGATCTACGCCACCGGCGTCGGCCTGCTGCTGTACGGCGCGCGGCAGCAAGAGGGCCTGATCATCGGCGGACGCGACAGCGGTCGGCGCGGTGTGTGGAACCGCATGCGTAGCTGGTTCGCCGAGGTGTTCTAGGCCCCCTCTTGATCAATCGACCCGTCGCTGCGCCTAGCCCCGCAGGGCGCGATAGAGCGCGTCGTGTAAGAGCGGCCGCAGGCGCTTAATACCGGCCTGCGTCGCGACGGCTTCCGCCGGGGTGGGCACGCAGACGCGGTTCGACAGGAACACCGCAATCAGCGCCTGCTCGCGCGTCTCGCCCGGGTCCATCCATAGCGAGCAGCCGGTGAAGCCCAGGTGCCCCACGCCATGGCGCGGCCACAGCGAGCCGGCAGAAGAGGGGCTGGTCGGCGCCGATCCATCGCTCGGCAGCGGCGAGGGATGATCCCAGCCCAAGCCCCAGGTCGTGCCCGGCGCATGTCCAGCGCGCGGATCGGGGAGCGCAAAAAAAGCCCGCACCAGGGTCGCAGGAATCGACAGCGCCTGCGCCTGCGGCGTGTCGCAGCCGTGATAGGCATCGAGCAGCGCGCTGCTCAAGTCCGCGACGCCAGCCAGCGTCCCGAACAGCCCCGCGTGACCCGATACACCCAGCATGGCGCGGGCATTGTCGTCGTGGACGATGCCCTGCAAGCGCTCGCGGGCCTCGCTCTCACGGCAGGTCGGGGCGCAGCGCGCGGCCGGGATACGCTGGGCTGCTTCGTCGCGATCGAGCGGACGAAAAGCGAGCGCCAAACCCAGCGAGTCAGCCAGGCCATGAAACGCCTCGTCGAGCCGCTGACCCAGTCGCTGCTCTAACAGCGCGGCCAGCAAGATGAAGCCGAGATCGCTGTAGATCGCGCGCTGCCCCACCGGCTGACGCGGCGCAGCGCGGGCCCCAGCGATGATGTCAGCCCGGCTCGGCGGCGGCGTCGCGGCATGCAGCGGCAGGAACGGCGGCAGCCCACTCTCGTGCCGCAGCAGCGACTCGACCGACACCCCTGGCAGAACGTCTTCGTCGAGCGAAAGGCACCCGGCCGCCAGCGCCCGCATGCACAGCACGCTGGTGCACAGCGCCTTGGTCAGCGAGGCGATGTCGAACCAGGTCGTCGGCTCGGCCGCACCGACGGACGCAACGAGTGGCGTCGCCTGGCCCTGACGCGCCAGCAGACCAGCGGCGGGATAGATCGACCCGACCCCGCTCTGCAAGAGCGCCAGCACGTCGGAAAAGCGCGGATCGTCGGCCGACATCGACTTAGGGCTGAGCCGCGACCGCGAC
>DAORCZ010000899.1:0-3809 GCA_035345735.1 Pseudomonadota bacterium
GGTACGCACCAATGCGCTGACCTTCTTGCAGTGTCTTGCTCATGGGGAGGGGGGCACCCCGGCGGCTGCGCCAGGGTCTTAGCCCTATCTTCTCCCGACGGTGTGCTAGGGGTCAAGCCGGGGTCAGCAGCGGGTCCGAAAAAGCCGCTGGCCGGAATTTGTAAACACCCGCTACGGCCGCGTGTCGATGTAGCCCAAGAACCCGCCGCCGCCGACGATCCAGCCGATGCCGTTTGGGGCCAGGCTGATGGCGTACAGGGTGTCGGAGCCGGAGCTAAACGAGGTGAAGATGTCGGTGACGCCTTCACTTTTGTAGACCGTGCCGAGCGAAGACGCGACGTAGACGGCCTCTGGGGTGGCGAGCACGCTGTTGAGGAGCTGGGTGCCCGCGGTATTCAGGCGGGGGGTCGATGTGCCGTCGTAGCGAAGGACGATGCCGCCCAGGCCGGAGGCGTAGACGATGGTCTGTCCGCTCTGTGTGACGTAGCCGTGCACGGCGTGCAGGTCGTTGGTGGCGCCGATGGGGATGGATAGGACCGAGGTGCCGTTGTAGCGAAGGAACGTGCCGACGCCGCCCGCGACCCAGACATCGGTCGGGGTGTTGGCCCAGACGGCGAAGAAGTCTTTGTTGACGCCGCTGCTGATGAAGTCCCAGGTGTTGGTGCTGGGGTTGTAACGCCGGAAGTCACCGGGCAGGGTGGCGCCAGAGTTCGAGACCCCGACGACAAAGATATCGGCCTTGCTGGTGCCGTGGATCCAGTTCAAGTAGCGCGAGCCGGTGTAGTTCTGGGTCCAGCGGGTGCCGTCGAAGTGATAGATGTAGCCGGCGGTGACGGCGGCGTTGCCGCCGACGGCCCAGACATCGTCTGGCGCACTGGCCCACACCCCGCTCAGCGCGATGCCGGCGGGGATGCCGGTGTTGTTGGGGGTCCAGGTCTTGCCGTCCCAGTGCAGGACGGTGGACGAGTCGCCGACCGCCCAGACGTCGGTGTTGGAGAGGGCCCAGGCGCTCCACAGGCGGTTGGCCTGGGTCTTGGTCTGGGTGCACAGGGTGCGGTCGGCGCAGGGCAGCAGCGGCTCGCACTTTCGTGGGGACTGGGCGCTGATCGAGGCGGTGACCTGGGTGCCGCGGGCGGCGGGCAGCGAGGCCATGACGGTGGTGTTGCCCTGGATGCAGCGATCGGCGTCGTAGATGGTGAGGTCGATGTTCAGGGCGCCGGTCGACGTCGCGGGGACGGTGACGCCAAAGCGGGTCAGGCCGCTGGCCGGGAACTCGCTGGTGTCCGGCGTGCCGGGCTTGCCATCGAGCGTGGTCTTGACGGCGATGCGGCTGGTGCGGTTGGGCACATTGGCGAGGTTGATCAGGATGCCGGTCTCCGTCGAGCCCGAGCCACAGCTAGCAGTCAGCAGGGCGGCGCCCAGCCCAACCCAAGACAGAACGGGCAGGGTGCGGCCAGTCAGCACAGAGCAGGCGGCGGTAGGCATCGATCGTCCCCCGGTTAGAAAGTGACTTTGACGGTGGTGACGCCATCGGGCAGGCCGTTCCCGCTGGGGCGCGAGGCCGCCGCCGCAGCACCGGCAACGACCGCAATGACGACGACGCCACCGCCGATCGCGGTCCAGAACCACCACTTCTTGTAAAGCGGCGTCTCGCTGCTGCTCACTGGGGCGGCTGGGGTGCCCGGCGTCGGATTGGACCCGGTGCTCGGTGGGGGCGGGGTGGTGTCGGCCAGGGCCTTGGCTTGGGCGATGTACTTCTCAAGGCGCTCGACGGTCTCGGCATCGGGGCGCGACTCGGCAGCCTTGAAGCGCTCATAGTGATCCAGGGCTTCGCGCGGGCGGCCCAGGCGGTGCAGCGTGCGACCGATGTTGATCAGCAGCCAAGGCATCTGCCGACGGTCGTAGGCGGCCTGGAACTCGGGCAGCGCCGACTCGAAGCGGCCGGCTTCGAATAGTCCCACGGCTTTGTCGTAGTGGCCGCGGCACTCGCGGTCGCTTAGGCAGCCATCGTCAGGGGCCCCAGGGCCGGCCCACGCCGTCGAGAGACCCATTACCGCGGCGCAGAGAAAAGATGCCAGAACCAGAGCAGAGCTAGTCCACGAGCTTCGGTTTGTTTTCATTGGCCTGTTTCGTGGGGGGATTGCGGGTTGGCAAGAGCCGACGGAAAAAGCGCGGACCGGCCGGCGTTGTGGGTTTGCTGCCAGGCTCGGGGGAAAGCGGGGTGAGCTTGACCTCGGCGGCGTCGCTGACGCTGCGCTTGAGGTGGACGACGTGATCTTGATAGCCAGGCAGGCTGAGGCGCACCGGCACCTCTTCGTCGCCGGCGTCTTCTTCGATATGGCGGGGCGTCTTACCCAGGACCACGCCGTCGGAGATACGGGTGATCTCGGCCCCGGCGGGGATGCTGGTGAGCGACCAGAAGACTTTCTTGACGGCAGGGGGCGGGGTCGTCGAGGTGCCGCTTGTGGCCGGCGTGGTCGGGGTGGTCGGCGTCGATTTGCCGCCGCGCGGCGTCGGGGTGACCTGGCCATCGCGATAAACCACCGCCGTGCCTACCGCTGCCGCGACGATGAGCAGGGCCGCCCCGCCCACCAGCAGCCGCTTGAAGCGACCGCTGCGACGCAGCGAGAGGCTGCTCTGCCCAACCGAAAAACCCAGCGTCGAGTTCTTCTGCAGGCCCGAGTGCGAGTCGCGCTCGGCCACGCCAGGCGAAACCGGCGTCTTGTGCGAGGGGTTGGTGATGTTGTCTTCGTCGGTCGACGTCTTTTCGTTGGGATCCTGCGGCGCGATGATCGGCGGCTGCAGCGGCGTCGAGGCGGCCGCCGGGACGGCCGAGCCCGAGAGCTCCCCCGACAGGCCAGGCGGGGGCATGACCACGGGATGGGCCATGGTGGGGAACATCGCCGTCATGCGCTCTAGCTGGCTGGTGACGTCGCGCATCGTCGGTCGATCGCCTTTGTCCTTGGCGATGAGGCGATGCACGAAGTTGACCGCGTCCTGCGTCACCCACGGCGCCAGCTCAGCGAGCGGCGGCGGATCCTCGTAGATCTGTTTGGCCAGGATCTCGCCGGTGGCGCCCAGAAACGGCGGCCGGCCGGCCAGCATCTCGTAGGTCATGATGCCCAGGGCGTAGACGTCGGACTTGTCGTCGACGGCGGCGGCCCCGCGACACTGCTCGGGCGACATGTACTTGGGCGTGCCCATGACCACGTCGGCGGCGGTATTGGTGCCGGCGTTGTCCATCTCGGCAGCCAGCTTGGCGATGCCGAAGTCGAGCAGCTTGACGCGCAATCGACCCATCGCTTCCGGGTCGGGATCGACGACCAGCATGACGTTGTCGGGCTTGAGGTCGCGATGGAAGATGTTCTTGGCGTGTGCTGCGGCCAGCGCCGAGGCGATCTGGCGGGCGATGCGCAGCGCTTCCGGCTGCGGCAGCTTGCCACCCGCCTTCTTCAGCCGCTGCGTCAGCGTGTCGCCCTTGAGGTACTCCATGACCAGGTAGGCGACGCCGCTCGGCAGCTGACCGTAGTCCGAGATCTGCACGATGCCGGGATGCTCGACGATGTTGACGGCTCGCGCCTCGTTGAGAAAACGCTGCGCGATCTCCGGCTCTTGCGCGTAGCGGCCGTGCAAGATCTTGATGGCGACGCGACGCTCGATCGGCTCTTGGATCGCTTCGTACACCGCTCCCATGCCGCCCTTGCCCAGCTGCTTGACAAGGCGGTAGGGGCCTACACGCTCGCGGGGTACGCTATTCGACACCGATGTCAGAATATCATTTTTCCGACGATCGCTGCGAGGGAAAAGGG
>DAORCZ010000900.1:0-3802 GCA_035345735.1 Pseudomonadota bacterium
GCCGGTCGACCGCGAAGGTCTTGCCGCAGCCCGGCGGGCCGTGCAGGATCACCGCCGACGGGAATTCGATGCCCAGCGCCTTGTAGCGGTCGCGGTGCAGGATGATGTCGACGATGTGCTCGTTGAAGAAGGCCGCCAGTCCGGGACGCCCGGCCAGCTCGAACACCTTGTTCGGCTCTGGCGCGGTGCGTTTTGCTTCGATCTCTTCTTCGGCGGGTACTGCCTCGGTCTTCTCGGACGGCTTTTCCGGCTTGCGTGCGAGCGGAATGACCTCGCTGACCTCGAAGCCCGCTGCCTGCACGACATCTTTCAAGTGGCTCGCTCCGAGCCAGCTCATGGTCTGGCGCAAGCGGCGGAAAGAGGTAACCGGAATGCTGGCACCTCCCGTCAGCCAATAGCCGAGCACGACGTCATCGCCGGTTCTGGAACTGATGCTGTAGGTGGGCAGCAGCCGGGTGATCTTCTCGATGTAGAGGGCGTCTTGTAGCGGGGAGTCCGCATCGATGTCGCGCGTCGCCTTCAGCGCCAAAGCGAAGGAAAGCGCCTCCGCCTTGTTGTCGGGAGACTTCGCCTCGCTGACCGGGCAAAGCGTCTGACTCGGCCCACACGAGATCGAACGAAGCTGTCGGTCGCCGAACTGAGAGGCACTGAACGTCCCGTCCTCAATCAGTCCTGCGTCCAGCCATTGCTGCGCCAGCGTGTCCAACACGACCAGCGCACGCCCGCCACCCACCGTTTCGTAAATCTGCCAATCCGTGCCCTCGAACAGCGCAGCGCGAACTTTCGCGCCGTCAGGCAGCTTGAATCCGATGGGAAGCCACGCGTCGAGGGCCATGAGAATTAACCCCGCACGATATTGGCACCGGCCATCATGTCGTCGTCGCCCACAGAGCCGATTCGAATCGAGTCGAGGTTGACGACCACTGCGCGCAACTTGTCGATGTCGTTGGCCTTCAACGCCTCGACCCCAATCGCCACCAGCTGCGCGTGCTCTCTGGCATCGGGGAAGAGGTAGACGTCCTGCGCCAGCCACTTGAAGCGTTCGATCACGAACCAGTCCTGCCTCCACAGGATCATGAAGTTGCGTCCGCGCAGATCGTCCAAATGCGACTCGAAGTCGCTGCTGTTGTTTTCAATCGCGCGCTGCGCCGTTTTCACCAAGTTGTCGAACGACGTAGCCTCAGTGGGACGGGCATGCTGGCGCACGGTCTTCTCGAAGAAATCGACCGCTCTGTCCAGTTCGAGTTGGCGGATGTCCTTCAAGTGCTCCTTGCGAGTCAGCGCCAGCAGGCGCTTGGCCTCCTGCACGTTGTCCATCGCCTGCTTGGCTGTTTCCGGATCGGCCTCGTCCGACTTGATGGTGCCTGCCTGTTCCAATTTCTCGCGGGCTTGCTCCAATCGCGGGTCGTCCACCTTGGAAGCCATCTCTTCGAGACGCTCCAATGTGTGCTCCGACTGCTCCTGAATGTTCTTGGCCTGATTGGAGTAGTCGATCTTGCCTTCCTGGCTGGAGTAGTAGTTGCGCCCGCTCTTGAACGATCCGCTAATGGACGGCACCGAGACTTCCAACTGAATGTTGCCGGAGTCGAGCACTTCATACTCACAGACCAGCTCCGCGCCAGCGGCGATGACGCCGTCGTCGAAGTCCGAACCCCTGATCTCGAACATGCCGATGAAGCGGTTGTCATTGATGGGATCGGATACTTCACCTTCCCACAGCTTGAACTTGATCGAACCGGCGCTTCCGGATTTGAGGGACTCGCCCGCCTTGAAGGTCTTTTTGCCCTTCTTGGGGAGCTGGTCGCCTTCGCGCACGAGGTAGTCCAGCACCAAGCGGCCACCAACCTTGTCGCGGGCCTCGACGCCGATGGAGTGCGATGCCGGAATCGCGTCTATGCTGGCGGCAGTGCGGGCGATGACGATCTTGTCCTCGCGCAAGGCGACGGGCGCGCCGTTCGAGTCGAACACGAACACCTTGAAGATGTTGTCGCCGGGCTTGGTCAGGCTGAGTTCGACACTTGCACCATCCTTCAGCGCAACGCGGCCGGACGACCAACCGGTGTCCAGGCTGTCGATCTGAAACTCGATGCCCGCGGGCGCGCGGCCGCCGAACTTGGCGACGATCTTGGCTCTCGGTTCCGGCGTGCGCGCGATGTAGTTGAATGAGAGATCGATCCCGCCCCCGGCACTGAGCGCGCCACGGGCGCTCTTGCGCCCACGGCTCTGCGAGGCCCAATCGATGGACTCGGCGAACACCGCTGCTCCTTCGGCAACCGCCGTCATCGGGTTCACGTCGGTGGAGGGCGCGATGCCAAGCTCGAAGGCAACCTTGTCGCGCAGCGGCTTGTAGTGGGTCGGGCCACCGACAAACACAACGCGCTCGACATCGTGCGGACTCAATCCGGCCTTTTCGAGCGTTTCACGGGCGGACTGGATGGACTCTTCCACCTTCGGCGCGATCAGCGCGTCGTAGCGTTTGCGATCAATGGCGATGTCGATGTAGATCTCCTCGCCAGCCTGATCGCGGACGCCCAGCTCAGTTTCAGGAAGGCTGACGACGGCGTCTTCCTTCTGCGACAACTCGATCTTGGCCTTCTCGGCAGCCCACGTAGCCATGCGCAGCAGGGATTTGAACTGCGGGTTGGCGGCCAGGTCTTCAGGAAGATCGAAGTTCTCCAGTAGCCACGGCTTGACGACATTGTCGAACAGGATGCGGTCGAAGTCGCGCCCGCCGCACATGGCAATGCCGCCGTGAGCGAGCAGGTTCACCCGACCCGCGATGCTTTCTGCGATGGCAATGTCGAGCGTGCCGCCACCGAGGTCATAGACGACAAACACACCGTCGTTCTTCCGCTGCCGCATCACACTCATCACGGCAGCGACCGGCTCCTGCATCAAGGCGACGCGCCCGAGGCCCGCTGCATCGGCGGCGGACATCGTCGAGTCCTTCTGCATCTGGTTAAACGCAGCTGGAACCGTGATGACGGTGCCGGTGTCGCCGTCGCCACGGATTTCTTCAGGCAAGTAGCCGAACAGGGTACGCAGCACCTCGGCGGAGCACTCCTCCGGCGTCATGGTGAGGTTGACTGCGGGCAGCTTCACTGGCGTGCTCGTGCCCATGAGGCGCTTGAACAGCACAGCAGCGTTGTCGGGATTGCGCGCGGCGTTGTTGTATGCGCGCGAGCCGACGTATTTGTTTCCGCGCCGGTCGATGAAGATGGCGGATGGAGTGACGTCGTGCTGCTCCGGACTCTTGAAGAGCTGAATCTTTTCTCCGTCGAAAGAGGAGATGGCACTGTTGGTCGTGCCGAGATCGATTCCGACGTATTTCATGCCCCCACCTTCCTCAGCATTACCGTGCCTTGTTTGCGCAGGCCGTTCGGCCCCATGATGATCGGTTCCACCATCTGATCGACGAGGAGCACGTCGTCAGGGCCGAAGTCGCCCACGTTCAAGGCGGAAGCCGCCATGCCTGGGTCGAAAGGTTGCCCCTCGACGTTGACCAGCTTCAGGCCGTTCGACTCGAGGCTTTCCTCGACCTTCTTCTGGAAGTAGCGGAGCTGGTTGGCATAGCGGCCCGACTCGCCCGCATCGAGCTTGCTGACGACCTTTCCGAACAGACGCGAGAAGCGCCAACTCTCGACAGCGATGTCGATCAGCGACTGCTCCATCTGCTCATTGCTTTCGGTCTGCTGAGTCATCAAGCCCTCCTGTGGTTACGTCTTGTCTGCTTTTCCGCCCTTCGACTGCTGCTGAATCCATTCAGTGATCTCCGCCTTGGAGAACCGCCATGTCCCACCAA
>DAORCZ010000901.1:0-3802 GCA_035345735.1 Pseudomonadota bacterium
CGGCAAATACGTGCCCTGCTCGTCTTGCTTGGCGTCTTGAGGAATCAGGAATCCTTGCGGACTACTGCTTTCCTGCTCTTTTTCGTCGGCGATTCCGTGCCCGGCGAAATACAGGATCAAGCGGGTGTCTTTGGAAACCTCGCCCGGAAGCTGCGCGAACAGGCTGCGCAGTCCGGCCAGGGTGGCTTGCCCATCGAGGACTAGGCGGACCTCATAGCCGTGCAGATCGCGAAGCACCTGCGCGACGGTTTGCACATCCCGCACGGCATTGCGCAGCGGCGGGATACCGCTGCCCTTCAGATAGTCATTGATGCCGATGAGGATGGCGAGGCAGCGCCCGGTGGGCTGTACCGAGGGGCTTGGAACCGACACGGCTATCATCTCCGATAAGCCAAGGTACCCGGCTTGCAGACGAAATAGCTATGGCGTCGCGGGCTGCGCGAGCTCAGGTGGGCTGTGGCCAGCCGAGGTATTGACGCAGAATCGGCGTGATCTCGGCGGCGATGGCGGCCTGCGTGTGCGCTCGTGGATGCAGAAACGACCACGCGGCCAGGTGATGGAACAGGACGCGGGGATCGTGGGCCTGCAGCTCAGCGAGGGCTTGCCGGAACGCGCGTCGCAGGGGGCGCGAGGCCAGGCTGCCGTGCATACCGCCGGTCAGGCAGAGGATCAGGCTGCGGGGATAGCGACGACGCACGGCGCGCACCAGGCGGACGTAGTCGGTGGCAAAGGTGGCGGGGAAGGCGTCGCGGGCGCGCTGGCTGACCAGGACATCGTTGTGGCCTAAAAGGATGATCACGGCGTCGGGCTGGAAGGCGTCGGGCGGCTCCACTGGACTATCGGCCCGCGGCAACTGACGGTCGAAAATGTCATGGGCGACGTGCGGTACCTGGCTGCGACTGACCCCCAGGCCACTTACCGCGATGGCGCGGTGCTGCGCCGAGAGCGCGTCGGCCACACGTGCCGCGTACGAGAGACGATGGCAGTGACGCAGGCGACTTCCCCAGTCCTCGGCCCCGTCGTCGAGCACGCAGGCGCCGACGGTCATCGAGTCGCCGATGAACTCCAGCCGCCGCGACGGCAGCGCGGTCGGTGGCAAGAGCTGGCCCCCCGCCCCTAGCTCGATGGCGCGCAGCTCGACGGTGCCGGCGGCGGCTTCGGTGCGTTTCTGCAGGCGCAGCTGGTGCGGACGATCGGCCAGGCCGGTCAGTGTGTAGCGCTGCCAGGCATCGCGCTCGGGCGACAGCAGGCTGCGCTGGTCGTCGATCCAGACATCGAAGTGGACCTCGCCGAGGGGGCGCAGCTCTAGCGTCAGGCGGGTGGCGTGAAACTGGGCCCGCAGCTCGCTGCCTGGCCACGACAGCAGCACCCCGTCGGCAGGCCCTGGCGTTTCCGGCCCGACGGGCAGGCGGCCCAGGCTTAGCACGCGGGGATCGGGCAGGGTGATGCGCACGGAAGACGCTTCCGGTGCCGCTGCGGGCTGCCATAGCTGCCGGGTCGCCAGATCGCGGGCGAGCAGCAGTCGATCGGCGGGCTGCAGGCGTCCCAAGCAGCCGGAAAGTACGATGAGCAGTGCGAGGGCCACCCAGGCTTGTGGATGCCCTGCCCCACCCGACTTTGACCTCTGACATCGCGGCAGCAGGACCTGTCTCCCTCGCTGACGGCCGCGGGTTGGCCGGCGGCCTACCCCACATCATCGACTAGTTCGAGGCCGGCTGACCAGCGTCCGGCGCGCTCCCCGACCTCGGTGAGCGGGCTGGATTCGCGTCTCCCTCTGCGATACGCTGCCGAGCGCATGTCGGGGCCCCCGGCGCCACAGACGTCACCGCGACCACAGCGCAGGCTACGCTACGCCTGGGGCGCGGCGTGGCCAACGCTGGCGGGGGTGTTGGCAGTCGTCGCGCTGTATCTTTTGCTGTTCGGCGCGGACTTCCTGTTGGGCATCGATCTGCGGGTCTTTGGGGTCTACGACGCCGATACCGAACGCTTCGCGCTGTCGCGCTATGGGCGGGACATCCTGTGGCATCAGCTAGGCGTGCTGACGGCCTACGCGGGCTTTGGTCTGGTCAGCGGTTCGCTGGTGGCGGGGCTGCTGTGGCTGTGGGAACGCACGGGGGCGCTGCCGACGCGGCGGGCTGCCCACTCGGCGATGACGCCGGTCGATCTACCGCCGATGCCTTGGTCGGCGGGTCGGCGGGCGCTGCTGTCGCTGCCGCTGGGCCTACTTTTGCACCTCGTGGTCTTCGCGCGGGCGCTGCAGCTTCGCCCTGCCCTGTTCGCCGAAGCGCTATACGACCGAGGTGGCCTGAGCCGGCGCCTGATGCTGGCGATCAGCCATGGGCGCGCCATGCCGCTTCTGTGGACGCTCAGCCTGACGGCCCTGCTCTTTGCTGTCCTGGCGCCGCTGCTATCGCCGCGTGGACGCCGGCTGCTCGACGCGATCGCCGATGGCATCCGAGGGCGGGGGCGCTCTCGCACTCCGGCCTTTCTGGCCGCGTTGGGCGTGCTGGTGCTGATCTTGGCGGGCTACTTCGGCCTGCGGGGCGATCCCGTGCCGCCCCGCTCTGTCGGCTCGACGAGCCCCCTGCAGCCGGGTAAGCCGACGACACGGCCCTCCGTGTTGCTGATCGCCATCGACAGCTTGCGCGCCGATCGCTTGGATGGCAGCGAACGCAGTCGTCGCCTGTTGCCGGCGCTGTCGGGCCTGGCGGGGCGCAGCGTGGCCTTTGACTCGGCTCGCGTCACCGTGCCGCGCACATTTCCCTCGCTCGTCACTCTGCTGACCGGGCGCTATCCCCACAGCCACGGCATCCGCACGATGTTCCCAACGCTGGAGCAGCGCGCCAAGGTGCCCAAGGCGCTGCCCCGCTTGCTGCGCGAGGCCGGCTATCGCACGACGGTGCTCTCGGACTTCTGCGGCGAGATCTTTTCCCGCATCGATCTGGGCTACGAGCATAGCCAGGTGCCGGCCTTCGACGCGCGCACCATCGTCCTGCAGCGCGCCCTGACCCTGCACAAGAACCTGCTGCCCTACTTTCTCACCGACGCGGGGCGACCGCTGGCCCACGCCTGGTTTCCCGAGCTGGACAGCCTGGCCGAGATCGCGGATGCCCGCCGCTTAGCCGACCAGAGCGTCGCGCTGTTGGCGCAGAGTGCGGGCCAGCCGTTCTTCATGACGGTGTTCTTCTCGTCGGCGCACTTCCCGTACGCGGCACCGGCGCCCTATTACCGCCAACAGACCGATCCGGCGTATCGCGGTGCCTTTCGTTACTACAAGCCGCCGCTCGCCGAGCCCGCCAGCCCCGAAGATGTCGCCCAGGTCCGCGGGCTTTACGACGGAGCGCTGGCGGCAGCCGACGATGGCGTGGCCCGCATCTTGGCCGGGCTGTCGCGCCTTGGGCTTGCCGAATCGACGGTGGTGATTGTCCTCGCGGACCACGGCGAGAACCTGTACGACGCCCCCGGGCGGGGCATGGGCCACGGCGATCACCTGGAGGGCGATCCCTCGCTGCACGTGCCGCTTCTGATCTACGACCCGGTGCATGCCTTCCCCGCCCACCGGGTGCCCGGCATCGTGCGTGACATCGACGTCGTGCCGACGCTGCTGGGCCTGCTGGGGCAGAGCCCGCCGCGCGACGGTGTGCCGCTGGACGGCGTGGACCTGCGACCCTTGCTGAGCGGCGAAAAGAGCAGCCTCGACCTGTCGGCCTTCCATGAGACCGAGCTGTGGTTTACGGCGAGCGGCCCCGGCTTCGAGCCTGACAAGCGCCTGCCCTACCCGGCGGTGACTTCGACGACGGCC